>JBEDJV010000001.1:0-37363 GCA_041172545.1 Bacteroidota bacterium
ATCAAATATATTAAATTTAGTCGAACAAAACTTAATCCTTTCAAATGAAACAACTTAGTATTATCCTATTGGTTCTGTCTCTTTTTCAGATACAAGCACTTTTTTCTCAAGATAAACCGGCCTATGTCATTTACACGGCTAATGGCAAAAAAACGACGTTTGAAAAGTTAGTTGAGGCGAGTGAGAACAAAGAACTTGTTTTGTTTGGAGAATTTCATGATAATCCGATTTCGCATTGGTTGCAACTGGAATTAACGAAAGAAATCTATGCGGAAGTTGGAGCAAATTTACAATTGGGATTTGAAATGTTTGAGCAGGATCAACAAGATTTATTGAGTCAATATGTAGCGGGGAACTTAACGGCGAAACAGTTCAAAGATACGATGCGACTTTGGCCAAATTACGAGACGGATTATGCGCCACTCATCGAATTTGCGAAAACCAATAAGTTGTTTTGTGTGGCATCAAATGTTCAACGAAAATATGCTTCGCTCTTATTTAAAAAGGGAAGAAAAGCATTGGACACCTTGAGTTTGACCATTAAATCACAGATGGCGCCCATTGACTTCAAGGTAGACACTACGCTTTCTCAATACAGAGAGGTTTTCACGATGGGTGGACACATGGGTGTAAATATGGGAATGAATATGGTGGAGTCGCAAGCGTTTAAAGATGCAACAATGGCTCAATTTATTTTAGCCAATTCAGGGAGAAAAGAGGGGAGTATCCATGTGCATTTCAATGGAGCTTTTCATTCTGATTTTTACCAAGGGATCCTTTGGTATGTGCAGCAAAAACAGCCAGATATTCGCGTATTGACTATTTCAACGGTTACGCAAGAAGATGTGCGCAAACTCGATAAAGAACACCTAGGACGCGCAGACTTTATTATTTGTGTTCCGGAATCGATGACACGAACACACTAATTCGTTTTTAGAATCGAAGTCACTTTTGCTGAGATTGTCCCTTGAATCGTTTGTGTTTCAATTTCCGTATCGATCTCAATAAGTGCATGTTCATCAATGGCTTTCCCCTTGATTCGTGTGATGCTATATCCACGTTTGAGTACGTGAATCGGGTCTAAAAACTGTACTTTTTCTTCAAGTTGCTTTACTTTTTGTGCCTCTTTATCCAAGAAAAAAAGCACTTGAGGTTTCAGGCGTGTTTCTTGATTTTCAATCGATTGTTGGTGTTTTGTTAATTGACTTCGACTTTGATGTTGTACTTGAAATTGCAGGGATAAAAAACGTTCTTTCGCAGTTCGAACCCTCCTTTGTACAACTTGGGTAAGTCCATTTGCTTGAGCAACGAGTTTTTGGTTTTTCATCACGAGTAAGCGTTCGCTTTCCAACGAAAGTTGTTTGGTGAGTTGCTCAATTTCTAAGTCAAACTCACGAAACGTTAGAACCAAGAACTCCGCTAACTTAGTTGGAGTGATGGCGTTTCGATAGGCGACCAACTCGGCTACTGTTAAATTCGTAGAGTGTCCAATACCTGTGAGAACTGGAATAGGGAAAGAGGCAATGGCTTTACACAGCTCAAAATGATTGTAACAAGTCATTCCAACTTCGGCTCCTCCACCTCGGACAATCACAACAACATCGAACTGAGTGATGTTGTCTTCAATTTTTTTTAAGGCAGAGCAAATAGAATTGACGGCTAAATCACCTTGAACATAGGCTTCGAAAAGTGTCGTTTCAAAGTAATAATGGTTAGGATTTTCTTGAAGTACTTGGTAAAAATCAGAGAGTCCTTTACTTGAATCCCCAGAAACAATGGCAATTCGTTTTGGCAAGAGCGGAAATTCTCTGGATTGATTTCGATTGATCAACTTTAAGGCATCTAGCTTTTTCAAGGTTTCTTCCCGTTCACGCTGCAACTCTCCAAGAGAATAGGATGGATCGATGTCTATTATTTGGAGTGTGAGTCCAAAAGTTGGATGATAATTTATTTTCACGAGAAGAAGCAAGGTTTTCCCATCCTGTAATGGTTCTTTGACTACTCGTATAAAGGCTTCATTGATACGTTCAAGTTGTTGCTTCCAGATGGTTCCTGTTATTTGTGCAACAATTTTCCCATCTTCCTTTTGAACGAGTTCCGGAAACGCGTGTCCACTCGGATACCGATTCATTTTATGCATTTCTGCTTTCACCCAATAATTTGTTGAATACCGATCTTCGATTGTCTTTTGAATGGACTGTACGACTTGTTTAAGCGAGAAGACTTGTTTTTCGGGTTGACTCATATTGAAATGCTGGGAAATAAAGGTAGGAATAAATCCGGCTTCTTATTTCAATGGAATGCCACGTGAGCTCACTGGTCCCGTATTTTTACTTTTCTCAACGGTAATGACAAAGGTAGTTCCAATACCAACCTGACTTTTAACTTTAATAGATTGACCGTGAGATTCAACAATGTGTTTTGCGATGGCGAGTCCGAGTCCCGAACCACCCTCGTTGCGATTTCTACTTTTCTCTACACGGTAAAAGCGCTCAAATAAGCGTGAAAGGTGATGAGGTTCAATTCCTGGTCCATTATCTTTAAATTCTAAAAGAAAGTGATCATTGAGATCTAATATGGAAACCACTAATATTCCATTTTCCTTCCCATATGATATGGCATTTGAAATAATATTCGTGAATACTTGTCCTAATTTATTTCGGTCAGCCTGAACATATTTGGACGTAAAGGATTTCTCAAATAGTAATTGGTAATTTTTTTCTTTGGCGATGAGTTCAAATGTCTCAAAAGATTCTTTTAGCAATTCCACGATATCAAAGGATCGGATTTCGAGACGTAAATTCTCTGTTTCCATGCGTGTAATTTGATCGAGATCTTCTAGAATTCCAGTAATACGATCCGTAGATTTCGATGCTCTTTCAAGAAATGCCCGATTTACATTTGGATCTTCTAGACCACCATCAAGTAGCGTAAGTAAGTATCCTTGGATGGAGAAAACCGGTGTTTTAAGTTCGTGTGCTAAATTTCCGAGAAATTCTTTTCGGAATGCAGCTTGTTCTTTTAGTTTGGAGATTTCGATGGCACTATTTTCTTTCCATTCTTCTACATTCTTTTCGGCATCTTCCATAAGGGAATCAATCGATTTGGCGAAGGTAATGTTCTCGGGTTGTTTAACCTGAATGGATCGATAAATGAGGGAAAGTCGGTATTGAATAAATCCTTTTAATAGGAAATAGAAAACTAGGTACGCAAAGATTCCAGAGAAAACGGGTATAGCAATAATGAGGTTCGTGCTCAAGGCAAGGATGCTATTGTGAACAAGAAGCGTAAAAATGAAGCTAATGAGCATAAAAGCTAAGCTTCCATAAAAAATTAATACGCTCGGTCTTGCTGTTTTCATTTATCCTTGAAGGTATATCCGACACCTTTTATAGTACGAATATAGTCATCTCCAAGCTTTTCACGCAATTTTCTGATATGAACATCGATGGTTCGTTCTCCAACGATGGTTTCGTTACCCCAGACAACGGAAAGAATTTGATCTCTATTAAAGACCTTTCCTGGTCTGCTAGCGAGTAATTCGAGTAGTTCAAATTCCTTTTTAGGCAATGTTAACGATTCACCGTTCACAATGACAAGGAATCTATCTCGATCAATTTGAATATTGGATTCAATTTGTTTTACGGAAGTTTTCGTTCTTCGGAGCAAGGAATCAATTTTGCTCAATAGCAATCTCGGTCTAATCGGTTTGTTAATGTAATCATCTGCTCCTGCCTCGAATCCTGCAATTTGAGCGTAATCCTCTGTACGTGCAGTTAAAAAAGCAATGATTGGTTGATTAAGATTTAAGTCTTTTCGGATGATTTGACAGGTTTCAATCCCGTCCATGACGGGCATCATCACATCTAATAGAATCAAGGATGGATTGATTTGTTGAACAATCCGCAAGGCTTCTTGTCCGTTTGACGCCACGTACACTTTAAATCCTTCCTTACGAATATTATAGGAAAGGAACTCCAGAATATCCGGTTCATCGTCAACGATTAAAATAGTATGGCCTTTCGTATTTTCCATAGGGATAAAAAAAAAGGCTGCTAAACCGAAGTTTAGCAGCCATTAGTGAAATTATTTTTGAATCATCAATTTCTGATTCTCAGTACCGTTTGTATTTGTCAAACGTACAGTATAGAATCCTGAAGAAAGATTAGTTACATCGAAAGAAACATTATTGGTTCCAATTACGATTGATTGATTTTGCGCAATAACACGACCAGTTGCATCGATTAACTCTATTTGGATAAGGTCATTTGTGTTTTGTTCAAAAGAAACGTTAACTGTTTCGTTTGCTGGATTAGGGAAGATAGTCAAGTTTGAACTTGCTGCAATTTCATTTAATCCAACAGTTACATCTACGATAAACGTTGTTGTATCTGTACAGTTTCCGTTGATAGCAGTTAACACAACTATATATGATCCGTTCACAGCATATGCATGAGCTGGTGCCATTGCAGATGAATTTGTGAAGTCACCAAAATCCCAAGAGTAAGAAGTAGCTCCAGTTGATGTATTGGTAAATGTCGCAACGTTTCCAGCTAAGGTCATTGTTCCAGCTGCAGTTGGTGTAGCATTGAATGTTACTGTAATTGGAGCAGAAGCACCAACACCGTTACATGCATTTGCATTTGTGGTAACAACGTTTACGTTTGTCGCTGTAGCAGTAACGTCGATGCTTTGTGTTGTTGCACCTGTTGACCATAAGTAGCTGTCAGAAGTAGAAGCTGTAATGGTAACGATATCTCCTTCACACGCTTGTGTAGCTGTCGCATTAATTGTTGGAGCTGGAGCGTTAGATACGTTCACAGTAGTTGCTGTAGATGTTGCAGCACATCCGTTTACGTCTGTTACAGTCACAGTGTAAGAACCAGAAGTAGTTACTGTAATGGAAGCAGAAGTAGCTGTTGTTGACCAAACGTTTCCAGTTGTAGCACTTGAAGATAAATCTACTGATCCACCTGTACAGAACGTTGTTGCTCCACTTGCAGTGATTGTTGGTGTAGCAGGTAAAGCATTTACAGTAATCGTAATTGCGATGCGTTGACTTTCGTCGTTGTTCGCGTTAGCTTGACTTACATAGTATGTAAATGTTCCAGCAGTTGTTGTTGCAGGAGTTGGAGCAGTAGTAGTATAAGTACCACCAGTTGCTTGCGTGTACCAACGTAATGAGTTCCCTAAAGAAGCATTCGCTGACAAAGCAGAAGCTGTAGCACCAGCACAATATGTGTAAGTTGATGTACTTGTAGTTGGAACGGCAACGCTATAGAATTTAGGGTGCATAAAGTTTGCACCTGAACCAGCCACTGAACCAGCGCCTAGACGAGCATCCGGTGTTACCCCTAATGCAGTGAACAAGTTCACCCAGTTGATTTGAGCAATAGTTTGAGTAGAGTCATTTCCATCAGCACCCCAGAAAGAGTTGTAGAATGCAGCCGTTGAAGCAGCACCACCACTTGTTCCAGCGTTGTAGATTGTGTTCGTGTTGTTTGCGTAGTTAACAGTGTTGTTGCTTGCGAAAACAAGTGTATCTCCATTTACGTTATTGACAACAGCTGTTCCTTCGATCGAAAGACCTTTTTCCCATCCAGTTGTCAATGTATTGAATACAGATGTAGCTGTGTTTCTTCTCAAACGGAAAGATTTTTCGAATTTCTCTCCAACAGGAAGTGCAATTGTTCCATTTCCTTTTGGACCTACGATTGTTCCGTTAGAGAAAATTGGAGCAGTTTTCGGTTGAGCTGTTGATCCAGCTGCGTCGTTGTCTGATTCAAAACTGTTTGAGTCTCCAGGAGCATCAAACATATCTTTGTCGCGAATAGATAAGAAGAATTGAACTTTTCCTCTGTAACCAAAGTCTGTATCGAAGTCATCGTCTAATCCTCTGTAAGCGATTAAGTGTTTACAGTTAACTGTTCCACCAAACCATTCGAAAGAATCATCTCCACTAAAAGAAACTTGAACATTATCTACCATTGTTCCGCTACCAACAGAACCAAAAGTAATACCATTTACTTCTTTGTTTGGCTCTAGAGCAATACCTGCGAACTCAATACGAACGTATTTAATGACACCTGAATTATCTGTATCAAAGTTACCACCGAATTGAGTATCTGTTGTTGGTACAATACCTTCAATGTTTGCAACTCCACCTGGTTGGTTGTTTTTCGCAAGACCTAAGATAACAAGTCCACCCCAGTCACCTTCGTTACGAGAACCTACGGCTTCGTTTGAAGTAAATACGATTGGATTACTTGCTGTTGCGTTTGCATTGATTTTCGCTCCGCGGGTAATGATTAATGTTGCTTGTGTTAATTTGTCACCACGGATGATTGTCCCTGGTGCAATCGTTAGCGTTGCGTTGTTTTTAACGTAAATTTTGTTTTGTAACAAAACTACTCCACTCCAGGTTGTATTTGTTGTGATGTCGGTTGAAGCGGTTGTTGTCGTTGCAGGATAAACCGTGT
The DNA here is from genome assembly GCA_041172545.1 of Bacteroidota bacterium. GTDB lineage: Bacteria > Bacteroidota > Bacteroidia > Flavobacteriales_D > Crocinitomicaceae > UBA952. Next base: position 6,480 of record JBEDJV010000001.1, read on the forward strand.
TTTCAGGGTCAAAATTTGACCATCCTGATGTCCAGTCTGTTGCAGGTGTGTTGTCCGTTACAGGAAAGGCACCTTTGTAATTGGTCACCGACCAAAATGCATCTTGAGCACTTAACATGGTGCTAGCAAGTAATGCTGCGAATAGTAAATAACTTTTCTTCATTTTTTTTGTTTTTTTTATCGTTACAAAGTTCCCACATAATCAAAGGCCTCAAGTTATTGGACCCTTAATTCTACTTTAAGAGTTTGTTAAGGAATGTGTTTGAATGTTAACAAACAAAAAAAAGCGGCTCGAGCCGCTTTTTCATTATAACATCGATATCAGATAGTTAGAACTTGTATTTCAACGACAAGCTTACGGTCTGACCAAAGGTGATTTCTTGCCAAGCACTGTCCACACCTTTGTCGTATTTCTGATTTTTATTAATGTCTTGGAAGAATACTAAGTCTTGAGCCAAGGCATCTTTCACATTTAATTTCACTTCATATTTATCCTTGAATGTTTTTGAAATTTGGAAGTCGATTACATTACGTCCGTTTTCCCAAACACTCGGTTCTTGAATACTTCCTGCGATGGCGATGCGCTGTCCGACTAGGTTGTATGATAAACTTACATTAAGAGCATTTTCATTCGTATAGAAAAGACCTGCATTGATAATGAACGGTGATTGTCCTTGCATTGGACGGGAAGAGTTTGGATATTCTTCTTGTCCGGAAACATCACTCAAATCAACTTGTGAATGAATAAGCGAAGCATTCGTATAGAACGTAAAGTTTTTCCAGAAAGAAGTTGTGTCCTTACTTAAGAAATCCAATTTCATTCGGTATTCAATTTCCGCACCATAACTTTTAACGGCTCCAACATTACGGTAGTATAATTCCGGCGTTCCGGAAGTACCTGTGCGCAAGATCAACTCGATTGGATTTTGGAAATCTTTGTAGAATCCAGAAACACTGATTACTTGTCCTTCACCTGGGAAGTATTCTAATCGTGCATCATAGTTATTAATAAGGGCACGTTGTAATTTTGGATCTCCCGCTGTTAAGTTATCGTTCAAGAAGTTGTAGAACGTAAATGGCGCAAGTTCACGGAACTCAGGTCGAGATAATGTTCTAGAAGCACTTGCTCTGAATTGAAAACGTTTTGTAAAGCTGTAGGTCAAATTAATGGAAGGCAAAATGTCCACAACCGTCGTATCCAGGTCTCTTTGTGCGTTAGAACCAAATTCGATGTAGTGAAACTGTTGGTTGTATGATTCCAAACGTGCTCCGGTCACAACTCTCAATTTGCTCCATAAACGCGCGTCGATCATTGCATAACCAGCATTCAAGAAAGAAGATGCTTGGTAACTATCGTCTACGTTTGTTCCTTCTTCTAATTTAAATCCACCTTGACCATCTGCCATGACACCTAGGTTCTCCGCACTAAAAATTTGGTCTTCCGGTAATAAAAGCAAGTTCGAATTAAAACTAGAGCTTCCAACAGGATCTACTTTACTGAATCCAAGGTTTCTTGCATCGAACGAACGTGTTCTGTATTGGTGCATTCCACCTGCTTTCAAGAAGTTTTTCGAGTCCTCTTTACCAAGTTGATAAGAACCATCATATCGTCCGCTGTAGATGCGTTCATCTAAATTCGACCAGAACATATTTCCTGCTCCTAATGTAGAAATGTCATTTGCTTGAATTACCGCAAAGTAAGGCAACGTTGTATCTACTTGTTGGTAAACCGTTCTTCTCAAGAAAGGAATTTGACGAGAGATATCAGAAATCCCGGTATTCCAAGAAAGTTTGAATTTATCGTTGATGGTGTGATTACCGATTAACTGACTACTTAATAAGTTATTTTGTGTATACCAGAAGTTCGTTGATTTCTCGTAATATACAGATTCAACATCCATGTCACGCTTTCCATTTCTAACATTCACTTTGTCATCTGCACTAATGGAATACAATGTTTTCAATTGAATGTCATTTTTTGGATTCAATTGGTATTTCAAATTGAGCATACCAGTATTTAAAACGGACTGCGTATAAGCACTATCGCGCAATTCATTTTTTGTAACTACCCCTGTTGCTTGCTCCTCAAATTCTCTTCTTGTAACATAATTGAACTGCATGTTATTTGTGTAAGAATAAGCGAATACATAACCGAATTTTCGTTTGTTTTTTAAATTAAACATATTTCCAATTGAGTACTGTAAACTAAGGTTTGGCAATGCCATCTTATTGCCGGCACCCCATGAGTTCGGAATATTTTTCGCGTAGTCCGCTTTTTGTGCGTTCGTTAGGGCATTGAATTCCGCAGTCGTTGGAAGTCCCTCTGGTAACTGACGTGTATTTGATCCTAAACCGAAAACATCTGAGTTCCCACTTGCATATGTTTTGAAGTTTTTGAAAGTGCTGATGCTGTTGTAAGCACCACCAATTTGGATGTTTTGAAATGCTTCATCGCGCGGCTCTAACGTTTTAATATCAATCACACCACCCGCAAATTCTCCTGGTAGTTCTGGGGTTGCACTTTTCATAACAAATAAATTTTCCAACATATTGGAAGGGAAAATATCGAAGGCAAAAGCTTTACGGTCACTTTCAGTACTTGGTAGAGATGCACCATTAATTAGAGCGAAGTTGTATCGGTCACTTAATCCACGTACGACCACAAATTTATTATCTTGTACACTTGCTCCACTAATGCGTTTAAATACATCTGACACACGTGCATCTGGTGTTTTAATAAAGGTGCTTTTATTAATACCATCGACTAGTCCACCTTGATTCAACTGCATTTTCGTGATTTCCGCATCCCCTTTTGGTTTTGTTTGGAAAATTACCTTAACATCTTTCTCCGTTTTCGTTGCATTGTCCATATCAAAGTTCACCTCTGTTTTCTCTCCAGATTTAACAATGATATTCTCTACTTTCTGTGACAAATACCCCATGAATCGTACTTCCATGGCATAAGTCCCGGGTTCTACTGAAGGGAAAGAGAATACTCCGGCTGCATCTGAAATAGCGATTTTGTTGACTCCCATCAACATGACTTTTGCGGATTCTAAGGGATTATTATTGTTTTTGTCCTTAATAACTCCGGAAATGCTTCCTGTTTGTGCGAGGGAAATGAGTTGAATTGAACTAAAAATAAGGAGGGTAAAAAAGCGAAAATAGGTCTTCATAAAACAGTGTTAATTCACGATGCAAAGGAACGCCGACACTTTAATTCGTAAATTAATCAAAAGTTAAGGTTATGTTAATTGAATGCGTACAAGAATTAACATTTCCTTAATATGAGAAAAGGAGGGCTTTGACCCTCCTTTTCAATAATCCTAAATGTTGATTTTATTTAGTCGAATACGACTTTCATTTCAACACGTCTGTTTTTCTGACGTCCTTCCGGTGTGTCATTTGGTGCGATTGGTTTCGTTTCACCGTAATATTGAGTAACGAAACGTGTTGCGTCGATTCCTTGAGAAACCAAGTAAGCTTTCACTGCTTCTGCTCGTTTTTTAGATAGAAGCATATTAGCGGTATCGTCACCTTGATTATCTGTATGTCCGGTAATCTCCAGTTTCCATGTTGGTTTTTTCTTCAACACTTCAGCTAATTCTCCTAAAGATACTTTCGAACCTTCTAAAATGACATCTTTTGACACTTCGAATTCTAAGTTGTCAAATGCTGTTTTTAAGACTTCAATTACTGCTTGTTCAATCACTGGACATCCTTTGTTTGATTTAGGTCCTGGTGTATTTGGACAATCGTCGTCTTTGTCTAGAAGCCCATCTTTATCTGTGTCTTTATACGGACAACCTTTATTCGCTGCAGGACCAGCAAGGGTCGGACATTCGTCATCTTTATCTAAGATTCCATCGTTGTCACCATCTTTATATGGACAACCACGATTTTCTTGAGGACCAGCAACATCTGGACATTCATCAATGAAGTCATAAACGCCATCGGCATCTTTGTCTGGGCAACCTTTGTTCTCTTTTGGACCAGCATTGTCAGGACACGCATCATCTGCATCTGGTATGCCATCGCTATCACGATCCGGACATCCTTTTAGTGCGAGTAAGCCAGCAACGGTCGGACAAGCGTCTTCTGAATCGATGATTTTATCTCCGTCTGTATCTGGACATCCTTTGTATTCTTTCAATCCAGCAACATCTGGACAGGCATCTTTTTTGTCGATGATTTTATCTCCATCTTTATCCGGACAACCGTTAAATTCTTTCGTTCCTGCTTCGTTAATACATTCATCATCTGAATCAGGAATACCATCATTGTCTGTATCTGGACAACCTTTAAATGCCCAAGTTCCTGGCACATCTTTACATTCATCTTTTCGATTCGAAACTTTGTCTTTATCCCTGTCTTTCGCTCTGTGATAAAGGATTGGTAAACGTGCACCAGCATACAATTCAATTCCGCTTACGTCATTTTTAGCAAGCAGGGTTTTCATGTCGGTAATTCCTAAAATCAATGGGCCGATTCGCGTTGCTAAACCATATTTCATTCCACTATATTGATTCATGGAAATCGGCATGTAAACCCCGAAGTAAGGACTATCAAAACTTGGTGTAATGGAGAACTGATTCGCCGTTTTTACCTTGGAGTCTTTTCCTTTAGGAATCATATTCACCATGGAAGTAGCATTGATGTAGAATCCTTTCCAAATTTGGTAATCGAATTGAAAACTAACCGCTGTTGGTGTACGCATTTTAAATGTTTGCGATGGATCTTGTAGCGAAACCCACTCTTGGTTTCCTGCGGTAGTTGATTGATTGATTAGACTATCGATAACGCCATCAAATCCTTCCAGGTTCGTTGCCGTGTTAAAGGTTTGTAAGTTGAATAAGTTGGAGGTGTTTACAGCGAAATTACGGCTTAATCCACCTTTGGTAAATTTCATTCCACCCATATCAACGATGGAAAATCCTGCACGTAGTTTGTACTTGTTTTCGTCTCGGCGCCATAAATCAGTTTCTCCGTCCATGTCATATTTGAAATTGGCAAATTTTGGACGCCATTCGTATACGACTCCAATATCTAAGCCAAAACCAAGTTTAGAAGAAGGATCGATTAGGTCTGCCAAAGTTGGATTTTGCCCAGCTATTCCATTATTAATGATTCCATTGATATTGTTGGAATAACCGTAATCAAAGGTTCCTGACAAGTATTGAGATGTATCTTCATTGACTAAATTATAGGAGAAGTCATCTGTGTGTACATAGGCAGCTGCATGTCCGAGTAAAGCTTTCGGAGCGATACCTATTTTCAAAAAATGTTCTTTGTTATCGATTAACACTTGAGAATAGTTGAATCCAACTTCCGACCAAGTCATGTAATTTACATTGAATAATTGTTCGTTGTAAACGGCGTTCCATAAACTGGGGTGCTCTAATCCGTCCTCTGCTAAAACTGCCAAGGTTGGATCCATGTTGTCCACATTGACAATCGTTCTATTTCGAACATTGAATCCAATCGCCGTTTTTTCGTTGACATGGAACATCGTATTCAATAGGTCCACTTGGAAATTGATATTCGCGCCGAGCGTTTTTGTGGAGTTTTCGTTGTAGTTGTGAACGACAAAACGGTCAATAAAACTGGAGTCTGGCTGTGTCCAAGCATTAAAAATAGTTTCATCGCCAAATGATTTATACCACCCATATCCTTTTCCGCCTTGTGCATTGCGCATCGCATTCGCATCAAAATACCCAAAGTTTTGGTAGATATTCAGATTCGTTCCGAAAAGAAGCATGTCAAATTTGTAGCGTCCATCGACGAAGGTAGCAGGATTCACTTGGTTACCGATTACACCGGCATAGTTACTGGAGCCAAGTCCGAGGTAACTTTGTGCGTGAAATTTTGCTTGAATAGCAAAAAGGGAGAGACAGATCAGTAGTTTTTTCATAGTTTATTGCTTGGTATATTGAATGAGATAGGATCCTAAGAACGTTGTGATGGAGTAGGCGTTAGTCCCGAAAGGACTTACTTGTACTTTTATTTCACCGTGGCGTTCATTTTGGTCACTAGCGCGTCCGAGTTGGTCAAATATAAATAATTCATTTTCAAGGGCATCAAGAATGCAAAGAATTGGCGTCCCATTTTTTGATTTTTGGATACTTAACGCACTAATTTCTTGTGCAGAAATAGTTTTTTCCCAAATGATTTTTCCGTTTTGATAAGCGTATAATTCTTTTCCACGGGATAAAATAATCGTTAATTCCTTGTTTAACAGATAAGACCCGAGCAATTTAACGTTGCTTTTCGTGGAAAATTGTGTGGTCTTGCCATTTTTGATCATCGTTAAATTTGAATTTCTCGCAGAAATTGGGATTAAATCCACTCCAGTATTGACGAGACTATACGTACTATCCATGTTCACTTTACTGAGTGTTTTACGCTTCTCTAGGTCAATCGTATAATACATACTTGAGGTAAGCACGCCGAGTATTGGTTTTTTTGCCTGCGTAGTTACAGCAATTTGTTTAATCGTTCCGTTCACTTGGAATGGTTTGATGACTGTCCCTTTATCGTTTAGGATCTGAATACTTTTATCCGTATTTGCTATGACAAACTCCATTTTGTTTTTAGCGAAATATGCGCTTGGAGTAATGTTGTTTTGTGAGCTCATGCGAAAAACAAGACGTCCGGTTTTATCGAAGAGTTGGGTTTCGGTAGCGAATTGAACAGAAACAAAAGATTGACCAATATCGATCAACTGCATGGATAATACCTCTTGCGGACAAGGCTTCTCCCATTTTTTTAGACCGTTAATGTAGCCAACTAGGGTGTGATTTTCGGTCAGTGCAATGACATTTCCTCTTTCCGGAAATGCCGCAAAGTCGATTACACGCACACCAGGGTTCATGACAAAGTAATCCTTGATTTTCTGATTTTCTTTGCGGTCAACGACATCAATCAATCGACAATTCGTTTCCACTAATTTTTTTCCATAAACACTTATAGACTGTTGCTTCGATTTGGACACGTGTCGAAAGGCTACTTTTTTCGGAAGGTTCCCATAAACAGCTAGTGTTCTTTTTTCATCCTGAGAAAGTGTATTAGAAAGTTCCGACTCTGAAATGACGTAATCAAGGAATTCTTTGGATGTAGAAACGACCGCAAATCCATCTATTAAAGCAATGTGCAACGAAGGCTTTTGTGAACTGCCATCGTCGTATTCCTCCAAGATTTTTGCAAAACGCAGGTGCTTGTATTCGGCACTTAGTTCATCCAAACCTTCTATTTGAAGGTGTTCGTTTAAAATATCGATCGGACTGTAGTCTTCTTGGTAATCAAATATAGCCGCACAGTGCTTGTCTTTTGTCACAAAAACGACACCACTAGAAATCATTTGTTTTGAAAATACCGAATGCGCAAAAACGGGGTCCACTTTCGCTAAATAGGAGCGTTCATAAAAAGAATAACTTTCGATATTAGACGGGACAACCGGTGCGAAAATTCGACGGTCATCTAATTCCTTGATTGAATTCTTGCCGATAGAGCTCTTTGTGTAGGTATAAATTCGTCCCTTTTTTAGGTATATGTCGCTGACACGTCCCCCATTTTTTTTAGTAGATAGAATGACGCGACTGAGGCTAGCTTTGGCATCTACTTGAAAGGACTTCTCATTCGCTGCGTCAAGATCACCATCGTAAATTAACAATTGATTCCCTTTAAAAACACCATGAAGTTTTCCGTATTCAAATGAATTTAATTTACCAAGTTCAATGGGAAACAAACCATTTTGAAACAGTTGTTGAATTTCCTTCTTAGTCCAAGAACTTCTTTTTTCAACCAAAAACAACACTTTTTTTGCACTAAAGAAATAGGAGCACGGCTCCTCTAAACGTGTAGACAAAGAAGAGTATAGTGCTTGATTGAGTGATACTGTTTGAATTCCATGATCTGCCCAATTCACTTCATTCGGCTGGTGGATAGCCCAAATCGCTCCGTCGGAAACGTGAAAGTGTGCTCTGAAATCGTGTGTGTTTTCCTTTTGAAGTAGGTCGTAAGAAACAAATCCAATCCAAGTAATTAAGAACATGCCGAGCAGGGCAAGAAGCAAGCGTTTCATCATTTCACGTATTTATTCAAAAATAGCTCGAAATCGATGTCCTGAGAACGCTAATATTGATTTAAATTAACAAGTGAATGTTTACTCGAATAAATCAAGTTGACTTTTATCCGCGAGCAGGCGAAAAGTCATCCGATGATGTTGACTTGGACCATGTTTTTCGATTGCCGAACGGTGTTCAATTGTTGGATATCCTTTGTTTTTTTTCCACTGATAAACGGGGTATTCTTCATGTAATTGCTCCATGATTTCATCCCTTTTTGTTTTCGCTAAAATGGATGCTGCTGCAATGGATTGGTATTTCGCATCACCTTTGATGATACATAAATGAGGAATGTTTGGATATGCTTTGAAGCGATTTCCGTCGATGAGTAAAAATTCCGGTTTAACGGTCAATTGGTCTACCGCACGATGCATCGCCAGAAAACTCGCATTAAGGATATTGATTTCGTCAATTTCTTCGTGTGAAACGATTCCAATTGCGTAGGCGAGGGCATCACTCATAATCTGATCACGGAGAAGCAGTCTATTTTTCTCGTTGATTTGTTTTGAGTCGTTGAGTGCTGCGATAGGCTTAGTTGGGTCTAAAATTACGGCAGCGGCAACAACAGGGCCACTTAAACACCCGCGACCTGCTTCATCGCAGCCACCTTCCATGCGTCCGAGTTCAAAGTATGCGAATAAATTTGCCATTGGATTCAAAATTGCAAAATATTTTGTAGATTAGCACATACGATTTTAAACCACCTCGCTATGAAACATGTTCTTTTTGGAATCCTTTTCTTTTTATCGGGTTCAATTTCTTTTGCACAAACGGCAAACACAGCTAGTTGTCCATCATCTAAAAACCTTAAAGAAGGTGTTGCTTCAGGTAAAATCGAGGTGACGTTACCAAATCAACTGAGTCCAGAAGACGTGGCGACTTTTGCGAAATACTACGAGCCTTTTTTCTTTGTTGATTTTAATTCAAAAAATCACGTGGCAACTTTTCAAATGGTGAACAATACCTCTGATTCTCGTCGTGTAATTTTACGTTTTTTATCTGCTAATCAAATTCAAACGGTTTTGGTTGATGGCAAATCATACCAATTACAAGACTTCTATCAAAATTTCCTTGAAAAATGAGAACTTATTTCGCGTCTATTTTAAGTATTGGATTAATTCTACAAAGTTGTGGTTCCGAAAAGGAGGCCTTTAAACATTATGGACCAACAGCAGTTGATAGTGCTAAAGCCATTTCGATGGATGATATGGTGAAACAATTCAACCAGAATCCACAACAAGATACCTTTACCTTTTATGCTCCAATCGTGAATGTTTGTCAGAGCGCAGGATGTTGGGTAAATGTGAAAAAAACGGACGGAGATTTACTCCGTATTCGTTTTAAAGACCATTTTGGAATTCCTCCAAAAACAGAAACAGGAAATGTCGCTTATTTTCATGGAACGGCATATTACGATACCATTTCAGTACAACTTCAGAAACACTTTCTAGAAGATGGGAATGCACCTCAATCAGAAATTGACAAGATTGTTGCTCCTAAAATTGAAATGAATTTTCTTGCAGACGGAGTACTTATTCCTACTTCCTCCTCAAAACAAAAATAAGGGCTAGAATAGAAAAGAGATGGACCATTATTTCTATCCACCAATTTTTGGATAAGAAGATGGCTGCCATGTTCGCTGGAATCAATACGATTGCCAGCAAATGAAACCTTCCTTGAAGTTTTTTATCTGAAATCATAGATTCCTTTAGGTGTAATGCACATGTGAAGAGCTATGTCGTTCTCGTGAAGGTCGTCGACCTGGGTGAATTCATCGAACAAGTGAAGTCCAATGAATACACATTCAGGCTTACATCGAACTAGTAAACGGTCGTAGAATCCTTTCCCATATCCAACGCGAAATCCTTTGTCGTTAAGCCCCAAAAGAGGCACAAAAACGAAGTCTAACTCTTCTGCTTGAATTTCTAAGCCATTCTTTGGTTCGGGAATACCAATGTTGTTTAACGTCAATTGGCTTTCGCCTTCATAAAGAAATAATCGCATACTTAGATCGGAAAAATTGGATGACGCTACGACTGGGTGTCCACCTTGTTTGGTGATGTCCTCAAGCAAGCCAAAAGTATTGATTTCTCTTTGACGTTCGATCGGTAAAAACAAGTGAACGTATTTGTCCCTAAAAGAAAAAGAATCCCACACAAGCGCTTGGACTTGTGATGAGATTCTTTCTATGTCGTTTGGACTAAGTCCCGATCTTTTTTCTTTATAAAAGGATCTGATTTCCGATTTGAGCATCAAAAAATCAATATAGGGTGATTACAGACGTAATCTTAATTCATTCAATTTACGGTTATCAATAACTTCCGCTTTTTTTCTGAGTGCTCCTATAACTTGACCTTGGAATGATCCTTTTAAGGTTTTCGTCATTTCATCACGTTCCACTTTAAATGAAGTGCTTGCTGGCGCTTTGGTTGTTTTCATGATTTGCACCATGTACACACCGCTTTTTCCTTTTAAAGGCAAGGTGCGTTTGCCATCTTTCATTACTGAAGAGAATAACATACCAATGATTTCTGGCTCGTACCCAACGTTTGCGATTTGTGGATTAGCAAAGGTTATCTCAGCTGTTTGAACCATTAAGTTGCATTTTTTAGCAACAGATTTCAATGAGTTTCCTTTAGACATTTGGTTCATAAATCGTTTTGCTTTTTTCTCGATAATGAGCTCTCTTTCCATTTCGGCTTTCACGTTTTCAAATGTTGGCTCTCCTTCTTCTTTAATGGAGCTTACCATTCCGATAATGTACTTGTCTTTATCCTTGATTGGGTAGGTAGTTAATGATCCAACCTCTACACCTTCGCTGTACGCTAACTCAAGAATTTTGTCAGCTGCCATAGATGTGGCAAATCCGTACGTTTTTGGTGCTTTGTCCTCTAACATGATAGAACGAGCAACATAGTTTGCTTGACGCACGATTGTATCAAACAAGCTTACTTTTTTCAACAAGTCAGAAGTTTTACCAATTTTTCTATCCAATTTATAAAGGATGTTATTGATTTCACTTTCTTTATTGCTGATGGTTTCTTCTGAAGCCTTAAACTGTTTTGAAATCGATGCCAATACAGGTAGTTTAGAAGCATCTCTTTCCATTACTTCAACAATGTGGAAACCAAATTCTGTTTTCACTACACCAAATTTATTCAATGGAGCTGTAGCACAGTATGAACCGAATTCCGCAACCATATCCCCTTCAAGGAAATTATCAATAACTCCGCCTGCTTTTTTAGATTGGGTATCATCAGAGAATTTATCAGATAGTGCTACGAAGTTATCTTTATTGATCACTTTCAATAAACTATCAGCTGTTTTGCGTTTTGCGTCAATTACTTTTGCGTCTTTAGATCCACCAGTAGCCAACAAAATGTGACGCGCTTTCAATCGAGACGGTGTAAAACCAATTACTTTCGAAATCACCATATTTTCTTTCATCGCGTATGGGCCAACCACTTGTCCAATAGCAGCCAATTTGAAGATCGTATCATAAGAAATTGGATACGTTTGGTATTGGTTAGATTTAGGATTTCCTTCTGGAACAGCTGTTGAACGTTTGTTGTTAAAATAAACTTTCACGTCGCTATTACGAAGAACGTACAATGAATCGTTTGTTGACGTAATGAATCCTGCTTTCAATTCATTTAACATGGAATTCATTTTATTCGTATCCGCTTTGGAAGGAGCAACAACCACATCGAAAACTTTCACTTCACGAGAAGATGAACGAATCGCATATTTTTTATCCGATTTATGCTCATCATAGTACGCTTGTAATTCGCTATTTGAAACCTTGATGTTTGCATCGGCGATGTCTGTGTATGGACGGAAAACAAACGAAATAGATTTCGCTTCTTTCGCTGCATAATATTTATCTTCAGCCTCCAAGTTCGTTACGAAAGCTGCTTGATCAAGGATGCCAAAGTATTTCTCACGTTTCCTTGTGTCCGTGTAATACTGTTTTGTTCCATTCCATTGTTGAACAGCTTGCGGTTCTTTACTCGTTTTCAATTTCGTCAACGTAGATTGAAGTTTTTTTCTTCCTTCTACCATGGATTGAGGAGAAACAACTCCGGTTGCTGAATCAACAAAAAATTGATTTAAGTCCTGAATAATGTTGAATCCGTCAGTTGCCATTAAATAGGCATTGAACTCACGTTCCGATACAGAAATACCTAAGGCTTCGTATTCTTTGCTTAGTATGGTTGAATCCACTAAATAGTTCCAGCTATTGTCATTTGCAGATTCCATGTCCGCATCTGTGAACTCTTTGTTATTCTGCATTGCTTGATTTCTACCTTGCTCCTGAAATTTGGTGCTTGCAACGGTGTAGTCTTTAGGGTCAACTTTTTCCCCGTAAACAGTACCAATTCCATATTGACCTTCATTTATCCCCAACATTTGTTGGTAATCTGATAAGATAAAAGTTGCTAATGCAAGTCCTACAATTCCAACAAGTAATCCTGATTTCGAACGTATTTTTCCGATAATTGCCATTTCACTAAATTTTAAGATTGCGAATATAGCAAGAAATGATGAAAAATACTACTATTCCGAATAAAAAAGGAGGCTTATTTGCCTCCTCCTTTTAGTGTCGTTCCACCTTGCGGTGTAGTCGGATTTGTTGGATTCTGCTGTCCAGTTGATGGTTTATTCCCACCACCCGTAGTCGTTGTTCCGTTTGTAGAAGCCGGCGCGGGCTTTGCCGGCGCAGCGGTCGTTGTAGGTTTCGCGGGTGCTGGAGTGACCGTTGGTTTCGCTGGTGGCGGCGGCGGCGGTGGAGTTGCACTAGGTTTTGCCGGAGCTGGAGGTGTTACTGCCGGTTTCGCGGGAGTTGGCGTAACCGTTGGTTTTACTGGAGCCGGAGCTGGTTTAGCTGGAATAGCCGGCGTTTGTCCATTGGTTTTGTTTTGACCTGGCTGATTCTGTTTCATCATTCCATCGGAATTGCCTGAGCCGCCATTTTGACTTCCATCATCAAAAGTAATCAGGTAGGATTTCGAATCAGAACCACATGAACTTGTTGCGGTTAAAACAACTTCGTTGCTTCCCGGTGATAGCGTCAAATTAGCACTGATGGCTCCATTCATATTGCTGAAATTGGTCAAGTTATTTCCGTTAAACATCAACTGAATAACTGTACTTGGTGCATAGTTGGTCACCGTAGATATGTAATTGAGGTTCGTTGAATTCGTGGTGCTTCCCGAACTTGGATCAGTAGTTACGTTGACTACTGGCGGAATACAACTTTGGTAACGAATCGTGCGCGATTGACTATCTGTACCACATGCATTGGTTGCCGTTAAAACGATTTCGTTTACTCCTTCTGGCAAAGTTAATGTGGAAGTGAAATTAGTGTTGACTAAGTTGAAATTATTGACAGCACTTCCAGCAACTGTTAAGTTAATACCTTGATTATTAGGCATGTTTAAAATCGTAGCCTGAAAAGGGAAAATCGGACTATTTACCCCATAAAATAAATTCAATGGATTTTGAATGCTCACAACGGGTGGTATGCATTGATCAAAGGTAATACTCGTTGTTTGACTATCCGTCCCACAACTATTTACCGCTGATAATACAATCTGATTTAAGCCATTGGTTAAGGTTAATACGGCTGAAATCTGACCATTGGAGAAACTAGCATTCGGAATGATGTTGCCATTCAAAGTCAAGTTGATCCCTTGTCCATTTCCAATGTTTTGAACAGTTCCAGTGAAATTGTAACTCGCATTGGTAACCGTTGTGTTGGAAGTGATTGGATTGCTAATATTCACGACTGGAGCAAGACATTCTTCAAATTTGATGTAAACCGTTTTCGTATCGGTGCCGCATGCATTGGTCACTGTTACTTTTATTTCATTGTTCCCGTTCGAAAGATTCACATTCGCTGAAATGTTTCCGTTTAACATGTTGAAATTCGATACGTTCGTTCCATTCACACTTAAACTAATTTGTGGAAGTGTTGCATTTTGAACATTCGCTGTAAATGCATAATTGCTTGAACTCACCGTGATACTGTTGCTAGATGGATTACTGATGTTAACAACAGGTGGGACACATGGATTATACGCCACATTGACGGTTTTACTTTCTGAACCACATGCACCGTTCGCGCTCAAGACAACGCTGTTGTTTCCTGTTGATAACGGAATAGTCGCGGAAACAAGTCCAGTAGTTGGATTGAATTGAACGTTACTTACTGGTACACCATTCACCGTTAAACTCAAACCTTGTGCATTCGTCATGTTTTGTACGGACGCAGCGAAAGAAATGGAATTACTGGTTGCGGTGTAGTTAGTACCGCTTGGATTGTTTATCGTTACAACGGGTGCAACACACGGCTCGTAGCGAATCACACGGCTTTGCGCATCGTTTCCACAATTATTCGTTGCAGAAAGGGAAATGGTATTCATCCCGTTCGATAAAGTAATGCTCGCAGTTACTTGTCCATTCATGTAGTTATATGCACTAATTGGAGAGCCGTTTAAGGTCAACGAAATCCCTTGTACCGAACTCATGTTTGTTACATTCGCTGCAAAGGTGATGACTGGATTAGAAACACCATAATTGGTGTTTAATGGATTGGTAATGGTCACTTGAGGAGCAGTACAAGCTTGGTAATTGATGGTTGCCGTTTTAGAATCTATTCCACACGCATTCACTGCTGAAAGGACAAAAGTGTTTATTCCGGCATTCAAGTTGACATTTGCGCTAATCACTCCGTTATTAAGGGTCGCATTTGAAACAGTTGTTCCATTTAATTGCAATGAAATCCCTTGTAAACTGGACATGTGTTGAACGTTTGCTTGGAATGTGTATGCAGCATTTGTGACTGAAAGATTGTTGCTCAGTGGATTCGATATTTGAACAATCGGAGCAGTACAATTCAAGTAATTCAAGGTAAGTGATTTCATGTCCGTGCCACATGCGTTCGTAGCGTTTATGACAAACGTGTTCATACCGGAAGCAAGGTTAACCGATGCGGATAGTTGTCCATTCGTGAACGTATAATTGGTAATGGATGAACCATTCAAACTCAACAAGAGACCCTGTGCGTTTGTGATGTTTTGAATAGCCGCAGTAAACGTGTAGGCAGCTGTTGCAACCGTACCATTTGCATTTGCTGGACTCGAAATAGTTACGACTGGTGCAGTACAATTGGTGTAGAAAATTGTGATTGTTTTAATATCTGTACCACAAGCATTTGTAGCTTTTAAAACGATTGTGTTTAATCCATTTTGAAGATTGAGATTTGCGACTACGGCTCCATTGTTGAAACTGAAATTTGAAAGGCTCGTTCCATTCAGACTAAGGAGAATTTCTTGGGCGCTTGTTATGTTCTGAAGGTTCGCTTGAAAAGCAAAACTTGCTGCATTCACAGAGGTTCCGCTGTTGCTTGGACTCGTTATAGCAATTGATGGTGCTGTACATGGTGTAAATTGAATGTTCCAATTGTGTTGATCGGTTCCGCAATTGTTGCTAACTGTTAAAACAAAGGAATTCACACCTGAAACAGGATTCACAGTTGCGCTGAATTGGCCATTCACTAAGCTAAACGGACGTTGGATACCATTTTGAGTAAAGACGGTATTTTGAGTAGTTGCGTGAGCAATAGATGCAGTAATTGTTTGTGAAGCATTAGCAACAGAAACGACGGTGCTTGCATTGTTTGAGAAGTTTGAAATGGTAGGAGCGATACAATTATCGTAATTCACGGTAATCGTTTCCACATCAACACCACAGTCATTGCTGGCATTGAAGATAATGGTATTTAAACCTGGACTTAAAACGAGCGCTGCAGTTACCGCATCATTTCCGTTATTAAATGATGTAGAAACACCATTTAATTTTAAACTCATGTTTTGAGTCGTTGCTCCAAGTACGCTCGCGCTAAATGGGTAATTAGCATTGGTTACGGTCGTTCCCGATGCAATCGAGGAATTTAATTGAATGGTCGGTGGAATACATTGAACATAGTTTACCGTGAATGTTTCTGCATCGTTTCCACACGCATTGCTAACAGATAAAGTAATCGTGTTGATGCCATTCGTTAGGGTAATGTTTGCGTCAATGATGCCATTGGCAAAAGTGAAGGGGATTTGTTGTCCGTTTTTAACCAACTGGATGTTTTGTGATTGAGCAATATTGGTCGCACTTGCTTTGAATGCAAGCGTTCCAAGATTTGTTGTCCCGCCTGTTGTAGTAGGTTGAATCAGGGTGATTTGAGGTGCGATGCAGTTGTTGTAATTAACCGTGATTGTTTTGGAATCGCTTCCACAAGAAACACTTGTTACTGTCACTACAAACGTGTTCATACCAGGAATTAGCGTGGTTACGGCATTGATAATTCCAGCGGCTTGATTAAACGCGATCGGAGAGCCATTTTGAGTCACCGTGATGGTTTGATTCGATGGATTGTTCGTCGTAGACGTACTGCCTACTGAGGTCGAAGAAAGCGTACTGGCAATTAAGTTATAAATGGAGGAATTCACTGTTCCACCCGCTGAAAGAACGGTTACGTTCGGTGTAATTCCTGTACAATTGATGTAATTAAATTGAATCGTTTCGACATCTGAACCACAGTTATTCGTTGCGGTAATCGTGATGCTGTTCGCACCATTCACTGGATTTAATCCCAATTCTAAAGCACCGGTTGTCGCATTAAACGTGAAGTTCGATTGCTCGATTCCGTTCACAATCACTTTGATGTTTTGCTTCGTTGCAACGTTGCTGATGGTTGATTTCAATCGAATCGCATTCGCTGTTGCTGTAAGTGATTGATTTTGTAAGGGACTTTGAACTGAAATCGTTGGAGCAGTACAATTTTGATAATTGATGGTCGTAAGTTCCACATCGTTTCCACATCCATTGCTAACTTCTAGGTTGAAGGTATTTATTCCCGCAGTCAGTGTTGTTGGTATTTGGATTTGTCCATTCGCTTGAACCACCACATTCGGAATTTGAAGTCCGTTTTGGAATACCTTCATCTGTACATTTGTCAAGCTACCTGTCAACGCTGCACTCATTGTGTAATTTGCTGAATTGGTTGTCGTTCCAGAAGCACTCGGATTTAATAACTGCAGACTTACAGGGACACAATTGTCGTAATTGATGGTTGCCGTATAGGTGTTCGTTCCGCAGTCATTTGTAACGGTTAGTTGAATGGTGTTCACACCTGGAACAAGCGTAATAGCACGTTGGATTAAGCCGTTTGCTTGATTGTATGTTGCGCCATTTAGCGCCATTCCATTCATCATCAATTTGATTCCGTTTGCATGAACGGTTCCGTGAATGACAGCACTAAAGGCAAAGTCGTTTGTTTTTACGGTGATGTTTCCTCCATTTGGATTCGTAAAAGTGGCGGTAGGAGTGACGCAATTAACGAGTGTTACCAGTACGTTCGCTGTTTCACTGCCACAATTATTGCTCGCTGTCAGGTAAAATCTATTTTGTCCTTCATGCAAAGAAACCATCGCATCCAGTGCATTTGTGGAGGCATTGTAAGTATAAAGTACGGGTTGATTTTGGTCGTTCAATAATGTTATGCCATTCGAATTTAACACGTTACTCACTTTAAATTCAATGCGGTATTGACTATTTGTGACTGTTTTATTGTTTCCAGACATCAAGGTCAACACTGGCTTTGGACAATTACTAGCTGAAGTGTAATTGTTTACATTGCTGGAAGTATTTTGAGTGGAATTTCCGCCGCGAGATTTAAAGTTTATTCTCAGGTATGCGGAAGTGTAATGGTGCCAATCATTTTTCAGACGTGGCGAGGCAGAAATGTAGCCATCAAAAGTATCTCCACGGGTAAATGTTGTTTTGTGTTCGATTCCTAAACTAGTTCTTTTCCCCACTTGATATCCTAGTCCAAAACCTAAACTAGGCATCCATTTTACGTTATATTTATTATCAACTCCGCCGTCAAGTCGGGTTTCATAAAGTCCGTCTAACGTCGAAGGTAATTGTGGTCCGATTGGTCCGTTTTGCTGTAAAGAAGTGTAATCGTAAAGGGAACTAGAATCAATGGTACGTAATAAATCACCGTATGTTTGAGTCCAAGTAAAGCCAATTCCACCAAAAATATAGGGATCAATTCCTGTTTTTTCTCGAACACCATTAAAATGTAAAACAAGTTCTAAGGCAAGTCGGCGAACATCTGTTTGGAAGTTGTTGACGTAGATTGAATTGCTATCGATGTTGTAGCTATCTAAAGGTCCGCCTTGATAGTTTTTAAGAGAAAAGGCGCTGGTATCCTGTCCAACCCATGTTCCAGCAAGGTAGCGTCCACGCAAGTCGAAACTAATTTTTTTACCGTAGTTATAATTAAACGAGCGACCAAGAATGAGTCCATAACCGGAACTATTGACATTTTTCACATCTGTTGAATTCCAGGTAACACCTGCATTTAATCCAAAAAACCACTTAGAACTGATGTCGTAATTGATTCGTTGTGCGTGAGCAAATGTGATACTAAGTAAGAGTATGCTTAGAATGTACAATTTTTTCATAATCGGAATTTTTAGGTGCTTTACCTATTTTCATGCCAAATTTCCGAAAAAATCAAGGAGAAAAAAAATCAACAGCTGAAGTTGTTGATTTCGATAGGACTATTTAAAGTACGTAAATTTTGTAAAGCGAAGGATGAGTAGGACGTTCGTAACGACATCACGCTGAATCGTTGACCCTAGTAATTGAGTTTTAGTGTCAAAAACAATTTGAAGGTCCTTCTGAAGTTGTCCGTATCGATAATAGAGCACCTCGATTAAATTCCCAAATGAATCATAGCGGTATCTCCATTCCTGTTCTGCCAATTCATCGTGATCGTTATAATGTGCTTTTGAGGCCAAGAGTCCATGTTCGTCGTAGGAGTATTTTGTGGAATGCTCAATGGAGCTCATGCGGTAATTCGTTTTCCGCTCAACGAGGTAGCCATCTTTGTTATAGAAACTCACTTCGTTCATGTACGGGAGTTTGTATGAATTGTAACGCACTTGTTCATATTCATTCGGCCGCACGACATATTGAAAATACTCCGTGTTCACTAAATTGGATTGAATGACCTGATGATTCTCACTTGAAACAATTTCGCGGTACGTACTTTCGGATAGTATTCTATTCAGTGAGTCGTAGATAAATTTACTCGTAGTAAATCCTCCGTTTTCCGTTTTCCGATGTTCAACCAGTAAATTGTTCGCATCGTAACTATATTGATGGAGCGTCGTGTCTTTTTTTCGGTTGACGGTCCGGATATCGAGGCTTTCTAATAGTTGGCCTTTTTCATCGAAACGGTAGCGAAACCAATCGGAGCTTTCCCGAATGACTTCTCCCGGTTTTTTCGTCGAGAAGTTTCCTTCTATGGATTTGATGTGATTTGAACGGATCACATCCGAATTGAAAAAAGGAGTTTCTGTAAACGCTTCTCCTTCTTGATTGAGAAGAATTTGCGAATAACATAGAAATGGAAAAAAAACTAAAAATCCAAAAGCGAATTTCACCTTTATTTTATAAGGTACTTAAAACACTTTTCCAACTAGCTTTTTCGGCTAAAAGTCCTTCAATATCTGAAATGCCAATACGAATTTGTTCCATGGTGTCGCGATCTCGAACCGTGACCATGTTGTCTGTCAAGGTCTGATGGTCGATGGTGATGGAGAATGGTGTTCCTATAGCATCTTGTCTGCGGTAACG
This sequence comes from Bacteroidota bacterium, assembly GCA_041172545.1. Lineage (GTDB taxonomy): Bacteria > Bacteroidota > Bacteroidia > Flavobacteriales_D > Crocinitomicaceae > UBA952. Next base: position 26,309 of record JBEDJV010000001.1, read on the forward strand.
TTTTCCAATGGAATCTTTTTCATCATACTGGATGGAATAGTCAAATTGCAGTTGTTTCATGATTTCACGTGCTTTTTCTGGAAGCCCATCTTTTTTCACCAACGGCAAGACTGCTGCTTTGTAAGGAGCGAGAACTGCTGGAATTTTGAGTACAACACGTTCTGATCCATCTTCTAATTGCTCGTTTTGATAAGCAGCGCTAAGAACGGATAAAAACATGCGGTCGAGTCCAACGGATGTTTCCACCACATACGGTACGTAGCTTTGGTTTAATTCTGGGTCAAAGAACTGTAGTTTTTTACCAGAAAACTGTTCGTGTTGTTTTAAATCGAAATCTGTACGGGAGTGAATACCTTCTAATTCCTTGAATCCCATTGGGAAATTGTATTCGATATCACACGCTGCATTTGCATAGTGTGCCAATTTGATGTGGTCGTGAAAGCGGTAAAGGTTTGCTCCAAGTCCAAGGTTTTTGTGCCATTTTTCGCGTGCATCTTTCCAGTATGCATACCATTTCATTTCTTCGCCTGGACGAACAAAGAACTGCATTTCCATTTGTTCGAATTCGCGCATGCGGAAAATGAACTGACGTGCAACGATTTCGTTTCGGAACGCTTTTCCAATTTGGGCGATTCCAAAAGGAATTTTCATTCTACCCGATTTTTGAACGTTTAAGAAGTTTACAAAAATTCCTTGCGCCGTTTCTGGACGAAGGTAAATCGTTGATGCATCACCCGCAACAGAACCTAGTTCAGTGGAGAACATCAAATTAAATTGACGAACATCGGTCCAGTTTTTAGAACCGGAAACAGGACAAACGATTTCAAGATCGACGATTAGGTTGCGAACTGCTTCTAAATCATTGTTTTCCAATGCTTCACGCATGCGGCTTTCAATGGAAGTAATTTTTTCTGCGTTTCGAAGGACATTTGGATTCGTCGCACGGAATTGCGTTTCGTCAAAGTCAGCGCCAAAGCGGTTTTTTCCTTTTTCGACTTCCTTTTCTATTTTTTGACGGATTTTCTCCATGTGCTCTTCGAGCAACACATCCGCGCGGTATCTTTTTTTGGAATCTTTATTGTCCCGCGCGGTATCTTTTTTTGGAATCTTTATTGTCAATCAATGGATCATTAAAAGCATCTACGTGTCCGGATGCTTTCCAAGTAGTTGGGTGCATAAAAATGGATGCATCAATTCCAACGATGTTTTCGTGCATTTGCACCATTGCTTTCCACCAATATGTTTTGATGTTGTTTTTCAACTCTGAACCTAATTGTCCGTAGTCGTATGTGGCAGCTAGTCCGTCGTAAATTTCCGAAGAAGGAAAAATAAATCCGTATTCTTTTCCGTAGTCGTATGTGGCAGCTAGTCCGTCGTAAATTTCCGAAGAAGGAAAAATAAATCCGTATTCTTTTGAATGCGAGATAATGTCCTTTAGTTTGTCTTGATTTTGATCCATGCCACAAAGTTAGCCCTTCTATAGATTTGAGCGTTAAAATCTGAAAACAATTTCAACAAGTCATTTTTGAAAGAATGCTGCGATTGTTTACTTTTACTCCATGCGTTTATATCTTTCCAAATCCGAATTTATCGAAACGAGTGAAGCAATTGATTTATCAATGTCACTTCAAGCCTCAACAGAAAACGTCAGAGCATGGTATGTTGATCCACCTCGAATGGAGACTGTTCGTGCAAATGGATTCATTGGAAGCATCAAAGAAGGTGGAAGCGTGAATTTTCGCGATGTATTTTTCAATCCACACGGACACGGGACACATACGGAATGTTGTGGACACATTACCCAGGAAGTATACGCAGTAAATGATGTGTTAAAGGAGTTTTTCTATCGCGCAACATTGGTAACGGTAGATCCAGTTCAATTGGAAAATGGTGATTTAGTCGTTCAAGCGGCTCAAATCGCACCTTTTTTAAACAAGGACTTCAGTGAAGCCTTGCTCATTCGAACCTTGCCGAATGGACTGGATAAAAAATCAATGAATTATTCTGGAACCAATCCGTGTTATTTGGACATAGAAATAGTGGATTTATTGAACGATTTTGGGGTCAAACACTTATTGGTTGACCAACCATCTGTAGACCGCGAAGAAGATGGCGGTGCCTTGGCCTTTCATCACGCATTTTGGAATGTACCAGAAAAACCAAATTTTGAACGCACCATTACTGAATTAATTTATGTTCCGAATGACGTGGCGGATGGAAACTATATTCTTGAAATTCAACTTGCCGCATTTCACAACGATGCGAGTCCGAGTAGACCAGTTCTCTACAAAATACAATAAAAAAAGGGCTTTTCAGCCCTTCCTAGTAGTAGACATTAAAGTCTGAGTGGTACGATTTAGTAATAAGGACAGGCTCTTTTTATATATATTCCCTAGGGACGTCAACAAAAACTATTAAACTCTTATCAAACTAGAAAATGAAACTGCCTCTCCAAGCAGCCTGTCAACTTCTACATATAAAAAGAATCCTGTTTCTCTCCTTATTTCATTATAAATGTAAGAACTAAGTTTGGGGTTATTTTCATCAAATGAATATCCTTAAGCGTCAAATGAACATTGTGCCCCTTTTTGTGAATATTTCAATTTAGGATGTAGAGAAATCGACAATTCTCGCCACTTAGGCACAAAAAAAAGGCACATTTAACCTGTGCCTTTCTTTCCATTTTGTTAGTGGTTCATTTATTGAATCACCAATTTTTTCGAGCCATTTTGTCCATGCACTTTCACATGATATATTCCTTTATACAAGGTATCTGCATGGAAATAAGCGATGGTGCTTCCTTGAACAATCTGTTGAGATTGGATGAGTTTCCCAAGTGCGTCGAACAATTCAACGGTATATGATTGATTTGCCAAATTATTCACTTGAACCATGATGATGTCGTTGCTTGGATTCGGGTAAACAGACCATTCATTTTCGGTTAATTCAGTGATACCTGCTGATGAGGTGTATGTGGTGACTGTTTCCGTGATCGTTGTAACTTTGGATGCTGTTTTCACTCCGTAAAACGTTGGGCCTACAGCATAGGGATAAGCAGAATTCCATTCGCTATCTACTGTCGCAAAATAGCAATAGATTCCATTCGGATACTCGGGAGTGACGCAAACGCGTCCATTATGACTATCTAAATAATCTGCTTGTCCATTATGACTCACAAATTCATAATCTTCGCGGAAGTAACCTAACGGATAGGTTGTACTTACCACCGGACCGTCTGGAACATCTGTTCCATCCGCCCAAACCGTTCGCGTGGTGATGTTGCGCAACTGGTACCCTGATTTGATGCGCGTAATTCCACCAGTTCCATCGGCATTTTTATATCCATATGCCCCGTAAATGGGAAATCCGTCGTAGGCATATCCAATTAACGGTGAGTGAACATTAGAATCAATGACGTAAAGTCCATCGGCATCGTACAAATCACACACATTTGAAATGACAGTAAGATCTAATTTAAACGCGCTTGGATTTTGGTGATGGTGGTAGTTTCCCATGGCCGGATGTCCTTTGGAACAATCAAACCCTGCTTTTTCTGCAGGAATGGCGTCTCGATTCCAAGACATGGCAGCTCCGGGTCCGCCTGGACATGGAGACATGCCGGGTAATCCACCGCATAAGGTGTTCGTATTCGAATTCCACGCAACGCCGTCTCGGTAATCAAATAAGGCCACTCCGTTGATGAAAATCCCAATGTTCCCGCCTGATGTTGCTGTTGCCGTTCCGGTGTTTTGTACTGGATTCAATGGCATTTTGAAAATCGCATTTTGACTTGTTGCTAAAGATGGATTGCCATCCATAAATGGACCAGTGATATAAGACGGAATGCCTTTTGTTGAGACGTAAACCCAATTGTTCGAATACTGAACCGTTTGAACGTTGGCTAACGTGGTTTCGTTGATTGGTGTGGAATTTCCTTGCACGTAATGTCTTCCAGTTATTCCAGTTGAATTGATTAACCAATGTTCAATGGCAGGATTTAACTGTGTCATCGCTTGATTTCCCACGCAAAGGAAAAGGATAAAGTGGACTATTTTTTTCATGGATCTTTTTTTAAAGTTAGACGTTATTTCTTTTCAAAACTTGCATTTCGCTCATTTTTAGGATATTTGAAAAGTGGATTAAATAAAAATGTAGGATCACTTAAGGTTTTTAAGAATGCAATGAGGTCTTTTTGTTCATGATCCGAAAAAGGGCGCTTTAGCTTATCCAACTCATTGCTTTTCAGGTTCGTTGTTGCATGTAATTGACTGTAATGCACTAGGACTTCCTTCAGTTGCTTAAAGCGTCCATCATGCATATATGGAAAACTAAATTCAATGTTTCGAAGGGTAGGAATTTTGAACAACATAGAATCTTCGTTTCGGTTGGTGATGCCCATTCGTCCATAATCCGCTAACTTGGGATTCACCGGAAGTCCATTTGACTTGAATTCATGACGTGTGAAAAGCGGTTCTTGGTGACAGGAAGCACAGTATTTTTTAAATAAGGCATAGCCTGCTTTTTCCTGTTCATTAAAAACGGCTTGATGGTTTTTCACTTGATCGTATTTCGATTGTGCGGAAACAAGTCCGATGGTGAAATTTGCAAGTGCTTTTAACAGGAGATCTGTTGTGATGATGTCATCCCCGAATGCTTGGTAAAAGCGTTTACGGTAATAAGAGGAAGCGTTCAAACGTTTCAAGATTTCCTGCAGCGAATTATCCATTTCCTTCGCATGGGTGAGCGGATTGATGGCTTGTTTGTTTAATTGTCCAACACCACCATCCCAATGAAAGGATCGCTGCCAAGCTAAATTGATGAGAACCGGTGAGTTCCTGGTGCCAATCTTCCCATCAATCCCATGACTTAACGCGTGATCAATGTGCGTAAAACCTGAATACTGCAAATGACAACTCGCGCATGAAATGGTGCTGTCTCGTGAAAGGTCGGGATCATAAAACAAAGTACGACCTAATTCAAATTTAGTTAGGCTAATCGGATTCGCCTCAAAATCATATACGGGTTTAGGCCAATTTTTTGGAAGGTAAAATGGGTGTCCGTTTTTCGTTACACTGAACATAAGTGTGATGAATAGCAGTAATCCAAATATGCGCAGTATGGACCTCATTTGGTATAGAAATAACGTGCGATAAATTGACAATAGCTTTTCGCGAGCGGACTAGGAATCATAATGCGTTGGACATTCTCCAAATTTGATGCCTGTTCAAAGAATGGTTTGAGGTCTAAAACGAGTGTGTCTCCTTTCATTTCAATGTTCATTGGAACCATGGTGTCATTTGGTTTTCGGTATCCGCCTAAGTGGAATTCGAAGGTTTGATCCTCTAAAGGAATGCGTGTGGATTTTCCGGTGCACTTGAATTGTATGTAACCGGAATTCCATGCCCAGTACATTCCTTTAAGTGGATCCAAGTCACCTTCAACGGATTCAGAAACGTGATAAGAACTATCCATGCCAAATTGAAAGGACATCGTTTCGTATTCCTTGATGGGGAAATCAGTAAATAACGTTAAGGATTGTTCGTTGGCCAAATCGATGAGGTGGGTTCCAAGTATATGATGTTGTCGGATTTGCTTTTGAAAGTGAAAATCGGACACATACATTTTCAATTCATCGAAGCGAATGGTATCTGTCCCTAGTTTGTACGCTTTTTCGAGTTGAAGGGCATCAGAATCCCACTGAAATTGCACATGTAATTGTCCACGAGCATGTAGGGCAAGAAAAAGAATGAGAAAAGTAAATTTCGCTCGTTTCATGGTCTTGGACCCCGACCCGGTCGGTCGCTTTGTTCAATCATGCGGTGGACCACTTCTGCTAGTTTCTTTGCTTGTTGCGCATTGCAATGAGCTTTTACTCGGGTAAAGTGCTCGAAAGTACAGGCATCAATTTTGGTTTGTAGCGCACCAATTTTTTGATAAAGCGCTTTGTTTTGAACCGCAGCATTTTTATCCAATTTGATTTGTGCGCGAAGTGCTTTTTGCTCCTCCAATAAGTCTCCTTTTTCAGCGAAATGTTGTTTAAACTCTGCGTCAACCCATTCAGCATCCTTTCCCTTCATTTTCAAAACGACACTTAACTTAGGTGGGTGGGGTGGATGTCCAGTATTTCTGCCTTTCATGAACTGCACCAAAATAATGGCATTCATGACAATTAGAATACCTAATAGAACATACAAAAGTCGGTTAGTTTTCATCGTTCGTTATATGGAAAGATTAGAGCCAAAATTAGCATATTGTGTTTCAAGTAGTTGTTCCTCCGTTAATTTTTCTTGTCGAACACTTAAATAGCTGAGGTTAACCACTACGCATACGATCGTTGCAACAGCGAAGATGGTAGTTCGACGAGTCGCCTTTTTTGCTAATATCGGTGCTTGCATGAGTTTTTCATGTAAGGTACTTGAAACCTCTAGTTTTTGCTGGTGAAATGGATGTTCGTTCATCATATTGTTTTAGATGTTATCAGGTTGTAAATCTTGCAGTTAAATCCAATTATTTTTTACGGATGCTTCTAATTGTCGTTTTAATTGCTGTTTTGCACGGAAAATAAGTGATTCGATGGCGGATAATGAAAGGTCCATACTTTCACTGATTTCTTTGTAGCTAAATTCTTCCATGTGATGTAAGGTATAGGCAATGCGTTGATTTTCTGGTAGGTTTTGGACAGCTTTCAAAAATGCTTTTGTTCGTTCTTTCTCCATCAATACTTGTGCTGGATTTTTTTCTAGGTCTAACGTATGATCTATAAAATCCGTATCGATTCGTTGGTGTATGCCGAATCTTTTTTTTCGCTTGGCTTTTCGAATGTATTCCAAGCATTTGTTCAAGGTGATGCGATGTACCCATGTCGATAATTTCGCGTCCCCTTTGAATTTATGGATGGACTGATAAATGGTGATAAAGACGTCTTGGGTGGCATCCTCTGCTTCTTCTTTGTTTTGTAGAATGTACCAGCACATATTTAATACCTTTTTCTCATAGGTAAGTACGAGTACTTCAAATGCATGTACATCACCGCGTTGCAACGCTTGAATATCAATTTCTACGGACACTGCTAATGAGATGTCATTTTACAAGAAAACTTGTGTTAAAAGAAAAGCCTGCCATTCAACCATTCAGGATCGAGGATGGCCTTTTGTTTTTCATAAAATCGAATGGCGGGTTCATTCCAGGTGAGTACTTGCCAGTCCATGCGCTGTACCTTCCTGTTTTTCGCTGTTTCTAGGACTTCATCAAACAACAATTGACCAATGCCATGTTGTCTTTCGGATTCGATAACGTAGAAGTCTTCTAAGTATAAACAGGCACCTTTCCAAGTGGAGTAGGAGGTATAGTAAAGGGCAAATCCAACAACTTTGTTTTCCTTTTCTGCAACAATGGCTTCACAGAGTTCTTTTTCGAATAAGTCAATCGCTAATTGCTCCACTGTATTGGTGACTTGTTCCGGTGCTTTTTCGTAGAGCGCAAGCTCTTGAATCAGCGCGAAAATGGCTGAAACATCTGTTTGTTTAGCTGGACGAATGAATGCATTCATTATTTCAATCCGTTCAAGTCAAAGCGTAGGGTAATTCCTGTTTTCAAGTTACCTGTTGGATAGCTAATGAAAATTTTCGGGGTATTGAGGAATTGCTCGTAATAGAAAATCGCACTTAAATGTTCTGACAATTTGTAGTTCGCGTCCAATTTGAAACTTACAGTCGTTTGACCCGCTGTTGCAAGGTTCGTGTTCTCAACGACTTTACGGATAATGGTCGAATTATCTCGGAAAGAGAAATTCACATTGATCAATAGATCACTCGGTTTTAAGGTGCGAACCGGTAATTTCAATTTAGGGATATTGATCACCGTTCCTACGACAATTTCTTTCCCAAGAACTTCGGTTACTTGATTGTTGTTTAAGGAAAGTGTTGTTTGACGGTCTTTCTTGTACTCAAAATTGGTCGTAATGTTTTTACCAAAAATGTTCCATGTTGCTAACATTCCAATTAATGGAGAAAAGCGTTCAGAGATTGTAATGTTTTGAACCTGCATTCCCGCGATGTAATTGTTATTGATGTCTAACGCTGTTGCTTGTCCATTTGCATCGAGTACCGCATTCAAGTTTGTTTGCATACCATTTACACTCACCGATGATGAGTATCCATGATTCAACTTAAAGGATTTCACGACATCTTTAGCAAATTCAAATTTGGAAAGTCCGTTGTAGTTGATGGTCCAGTTTGGCAATGGAAGATTCGATAATGGATTAATCGATTTACTCGAGACACTCGTATTGGTGTAAGCAGCTAAGAAAGCACCCATTACGACTTCTTGTTGTGAACCTGAATAACCACTGTAATATCCATTCGGTAAAAGTGTGGAGTTCGAATTTTGCGCACCAAGTAGGCTAGACACTTGCTTGCGATTATCTAACAAGGTTTGGAATACAGAGGAGGAGAAATCTTTCCCTTCTTTGATGAATGCCGATCCCCACGTTACCGTTGAATAAGTCAGTGTACTTGTTTCGAATTTACTTTGGCTTTCAAAGGCGCTAGTTGTAGAATTCCAACGGTAGAATTCACCAGAATTCGTGCTGTAATTTCTACTTAGATTTAAATTAATATTTAAATCTTTCATCGGTTCTAAAGTTGCTTTCAACTGAAGATTCGCTGTATGCGTTGTGGTAAATTGTTTGTTCAAGTTTTCATTTTGAACCAACCAATTATTATCGCGAGACAAGGTACTCACATTGTATCCGTTGCTTCGTCCAAGAAGATCATATCCTTGTTTACCAAAGACAAATCCGGACATTCCTAAACTACTTCCGTTCATTCCAAGAATGCTTGATTCCTGATTATAGCCCGGTAACATCGTTCCATCTGTTAAGGAGTAGGTACCAGAAATATTACGCACACTCATTATCAATCGCGCGATGAATCCACCAATTGGATTTACTTTTTCTTTTTCCTTGTCCTTAATTTCTTGAAGGCGAAGTTGTTTTTTATCGAAACGTTTTTTCTGTCTTTCGTATTGTTTCAATTCTTTAGCGGTCATTTCCTCCAAAGGCTTCTCTGGTTTAAATTCCGGTAATTTTGTTGGTCCAGGTTTCGGTTTGCCAGCTGCGCCACCTTCACCGGCATTTCCAACTTTGGCATTGACATTGGACTTCATTCCTTTTCCGTCCGAAAGCACACGTTTGAAATACGGTACTTTGTTGTAGAGTGTCACAAGGTTTCCTTGCAAGGTCATGTTAACCGTGCGATTATTCTGAACCGTATTTCCGAATGGTGCTTGTCCAAGTGGGGCACGTTGCCAGTTGAAGGTCCCTGCATATTTTGCGTTTGCAGTGATCCAACTTGTAAGTGGGAATTTATCCAATGGAACATTGTAGCTCACGCTGTAGTTGTGTGTGTAATCCATCGTGCGTCCAAACGTAGTTATTTGTGAACGAATGGTATCCATGAATTCACGGTATCCTTCTGGATTGGTTACACGATCCACACCATTGTTTCCTTCAACGAAAATGGATTTGTTCGTAGCGCTAAATGTTGTTTTTAAATTTTTCGTTAAGTCGTAGCCAATTTGGTAGTTTCTGTTCCAATCAAAACGTTTCAAGTAGATAGGATCGAATTCATAAGTAGGAACGATGATGTTTCTAACTTGACGTTCGTTGTAAATTCTTGAATAATCATTGGTGAATGTCATGCTTTTCGGTAGAAGGAAAAGGTTGAAATCTTTGATGAATTTTAACCAAGGAGATTTTTGTACTGGTTTCCATTTTTTGAAAGGTTCAATGGCTTTTCCAGCAAAGGTGTAATTGTAATTTAGTGCACCTGTCCACGTTTTTGTACGGTCTGCTGTGATGTTGAAATCACGTTTTAAGTTTTCTGCAAACGCATAGGTTGCGGACCAATTGGAGAGGCTCCAGAATTGTGCTTTCGTTCCGGCTTTCGCTTCTTTACGGACATTTGTAAAGTTAAACGAACGGCGTTCTGTGAAATCTTGTCCAAGTTTAGAACGTTCTCTTCGCGTCGCAAGATCGTAACTCGATAACTTGATGTCTGGATTGAATGGATCATATTCTGGATTGATGACACCCAATGAATAGCCATAAAAGAACGGCAAGGAAACACGTGCTTGTTTACCAAAGAATTGTCCGAGTTGAACAGTAGAGTTCATATCGAAACCAATTTTTTGATTTCGTTGACGGTCTTGCACACGGCTATCTACACTTCCCCAGTTAATGCCCGAATAGTTTCCAGAAGCAGAAATATTCGCAAAATCAGCTAATTGAAGTTGCATTTGACCAATTGCGGCATCGCCACCATCACTTACGAAGTCCGTTAAGCGTAATTCATTTACCCAAACATTCACACATTCAGCATCTCCAGCATCTGGTTGCCAAATATTATCTGGATCTGTTTTCAATGGATTGCGGACACCAATCATGATGGTGCGCATTCCTTGTAAGTTTGGACTACCTTTTACTTTTAATCTTCTCTGTGGATTTTGTGGATCCACGATTTCATATTCGTTGATGTAGGAAACGCCCGGAGCACCTTGTTCTACCTTTTTGTTACGTTCCGTTTTGAGGTTTAACAAATCATCAAAAACAATTTCAATGTTGTTCGCTTCAGGCCAAATGGACTCTGGATTCGTTGTTCCCCAGTCAGTGACTTTCATCGGAAGTTCATATTCGTAGTAGTTTTCTACGTAATCTGTTCCTAGGCGCACAAACACGGACAATTCGTTGTCTTTCAATTGATTTTGCACAACGGATTCCGCATGGACAAACATCTTCATTTTTTTGTAGGTACGCACGTCGAATTGTACGTTACGGTATGCCGCACGCGCATCGCCGTCTTGTAAGTTACATACTTCTAATACCAACGATTGCTCGTTCATTTGACGTTGATATACTTGCGATGGATCGATTTCACGCGTAATTCCAGGAGGAATGACATAATTGATTGGTTGACGTTGTCCGTTCTCCTCGATGTTCAATGCCGCGATGTTGAACGATGTTAAGTTCGGATCCGTTTGCACACTCAGTCCTGGCTG
>JBEDJV010000002.1:0-22165 GCA_041172545.1 Bacteroidota bacterium
CGTTCCAGGTGGATCTTCGGGTGGTAGCGCTGTTGCCGCAAGTGCAAACATGTGTACCATTACCCTCGGAAGTGATACCGGCGGATCCGTTCGTCAACCTGCTTCTTGGACCGGAACTTACGGTCTAAAACCGACGTATGGACGCATGAGCCGTTTTGGTTTACTTGCTTACGCTTCTTCTTTTGATCAAATCGGTTCCTTTACCAATTCCGCTGCTGACGCACAGTTAATCTATGAATTAGCCGCTGGAGCAGATGAAATGGATGCAACCACATCTTCAAAACCGGTAAAAAACGAAGCAACTACCTTTCCTGAAAAACTGAAAATTGGACTCATCAGTGAGTGCATTCATCACGAAGGATTAGATCTGGAAGTGCGCAAGAATTTATCGGAAGTTATTCAAAAGTTAACAGATGCCGGACATGAAATTACGGAAGTGAGTTTCCCATTCATGGATTATTTGGTTCCTACTTATTACGTATTAACTACCGCAGAAGCTTCCTCTAACTTATCTCGATTTGATGGCGTCCATTTTGGTTACCGCAGTCAAGAAGCAAAAGGAGTGGAGCAAACATACGTTAAATCACGAACGGAAGGATTCGGCCCAGAAGTCAAACGACGCATCATGACCGGAACATTTGTCCTTTCTCACGGATATTACGACGCATATTACACCCAAGGACAAAAAGTAAGAAGAGTACTTAAAAATCGAACAGATGATTTTTTCAAAAACTTAGACTTATTGCTTTTGCCTACAACACCGGGTACAGCGTTTGAGAAAAATGCCGTTAAGGACCCAATCCAAATGTATTTACAGGATATTTTTACAGTACATGCAAATTTAACCGGTAACCCAGCGATCAGCATCCCATTTAAAGTTCATTCCAACGGCTTGCCTTATGGAATACAATTAATGGCTGATTGCTTCCAAGAAGATCTATTATTCCACGGAGTTAAAAAATTGGAGGAGCTACTATGAGAGGTATTTTGCTTGTCTTTTTGATGTTTACTGGGTTTTCGTTTAGCCAAAAACCGGCGCACCTCATTAGACCTGCTGATACACTGAATCCTGATGCTTTCTTTAACACTGTTCAACAAAGTTTGAACATGTTCTATGCAGAATACGCAAATCAACGCAATTACGATTCAATCATCAATTCATTGAATTATGAACCGAATCAGGTGCCGACTTTTTCGGATGATGTGTATTGCGAACGCTTAGAAGAAATGAGTAAAAAAAGTCCGTTTCATATGGACTGCAACCAAGCAACTCTTTCCACCATTAAATTTTTTGCCGCTCAAAGACGTGGATTTATTCGTGTCGTCATGGGTCGTTCTGCTTTGTATTTCGATTTGTTTGGAGAAAAATTGTCTGAATACGGACTTCCACAAGAATTACGTTATTTAGCCGTGATTGAAAGTGGCTTGCGTCCACAAGTAAAATCTCGCGCTGGTGCACTCGGACTATGGCAGTTTATGTACAAAACAGGATTATACTTCGGTTTAGAAGAGAATTCTTATATCGATGAACGCATGGACCCGGAAAAAGCGACGGATGCGGCTTGTCGTTACTTGAAACAACTTTATGGTATTTATGGTGATTGGAATTTAGCTTTAGCTGCCTACAATGCCGGACCAGGAAATGTAAATCACGCCATCAAACGTTCCGGTGGAAAAACCACGTATTGGGAAGTTCGTCCATTTTTACCACAAGAGACACAAGGATATGTTCCAAATTTCATCGCAGCGGCTTATTTGATTACCTATCACGCTGAACACAATATCGTTCCAATGGAAGCGAAAGTGCATAATGCACAATTGGATACGATGTGTATGAAAAATGGTGTACATATGAATACCATTTCACAAATTGCAAGTTGGGATTTAGAAGAAATAAAGTCATTAAATCCAGTTTATAAAACAGCATTTATTCCCAAAATGACACCCGCGAGATGTTTGACTGGTCCAATGGATAAAATTAATTTACTCGTGAGTTTGGAAGACTCCTTGTACGCGTTAGAAAAGTTTAATTACGCACCTAAACCACCTGTGCCTAAACCGGTTCTCATCGTTCCTCAAGATTCGACACAAAATATTGACACTGCTTCGATGAATGTAGTAGTAGAAGATTCGTTAAAACCTACGAATGAAAACCTTCAATACCATAAAGTGAAGTCCGGGGAAAACCTAAAGAACATTGCCTTAAAATATAATGTGACTATTGAGCAAATTATGGAGTGGAATGGACTTCAGACAACCAATATTTATGTCGGACAAAAATTAAAATTGTTTAGTACACAATCGGCAACCCCAACTCCAACCCCAGCTCCTCGTCCGGTACAACCAACTAAAAAATATTACAACGTAAAACCAGGTGATACATTTGGTAAAATTGCGCAACGAAACAACCTAAGTCAAGGTCAACTTCAACGTTTAAATCCAGGTGTGAATATTAATAACATCTCGGTTGGACAACGAATTCGAATCAAATAGAATGCTGTTCTAGCACCTCCTGTCAGTATGAAATTAACCGGAGTCATCATCACATATAATGAGGAACGAAACATTGAACGATGTTTGAGCTCCCTGAAAAAAGTGTGTGATGAAATCATCGTGTTGGATTCCTTTTCATGCGACCAAACGGAAGCAATTTGTAAGAAGCACGGGGTGAAGTTTGTACAACACGCCTTCGATGGACATATCCAACAGAAAAACAGAGCGATGCAATTAGCAAAAAGCGACTGGGTACTTTCCTTGGATGCTGATGAAGCGTTAACCGAAGAACTTTCGGAATCCATCTTAAATGTAAAACGAAATCCAAGTGGGGAGGCTTATGCTTTTAATCGATTAACGAATTACTGTGGACATTGGGTCAAACACTGTGGTTGGTATCCCGATACGAAAACCAGGATGGTGAAAAAAGGACGAGCACATTGGACAGGCGTAAATCCACATGATCGTTTGGAACCAATCGATCAAGGTAAGGTGGAATTCCTAAACGGTGATTTATTACATTATTCGTACTACACAAAGGAAGATCATTTTAAGCAAATCGAGTATTTTGGCAATATTGCAAGCAAAGAACTATTTGATCAAGGAAAGAATATTTCCTTACCCATGGTTTACGTCAAAGTCGGAAATCAATTCATAAAAAGTTATTGGATTAAACTGGGGATATTAGATGGAAAAACAGGATTCTTTATTTCCATTCGAAGCGCATACGCCACGTATGTAAAATACCGTAAATTGCGCATGTTAAATCAACAAACACGATGAAGCGCATATTGATTTCAAGAACGGATAGTATTGGAGATGTTGCCTTAACACTTCCAATGTGTCAGGCATTACGAAGTAAATACCCTGAAGCTGAAATCATTTTCATTGGTAAAAATTACACACGTCCGCTTGTCAAATGTTTCAAAGCAATTGATGATTTTTGGGATATCGATGAACTCTTTAATCAGCCCATTACTAGTCAATTGGAACAATTAAAAGCCGATTGCATCATTCATGTATTCCCTAACAAGAAACTCGCTTTTTTGGCGAAAAAAGCTAAAATTCCCGTGCGCATTGGAACGTCACACCGGGTATTTCACCTTTTCACGTGCAATATGCGTCCAAACTTTACGCGTAAAAATTCAAACTTACACGAGTCCCAATTAAATTTCCATTTACTGGCTCCACTAGGTAATACCGAAATTCCTTCTTTTCAGCAAATCCAAGAGCTCGTTCAATTTCAAGTAACTCCAACGGAGTTACCTTCTTGGATTCCTACTTCGAACGAGGAACGAATTATCCTTCACCCAAAATCGAAAGGAAGTGCCTTAGAATGGCCTTTGGAGAAATACATGGGCTTAGCTTTACAACTCGCTGAATCCGGAAAATCGGTGTGTTTCACCGGAACGGAACAAGAAGGTACTCAATTTCGCCATTTATTACCGGTACACGATCGAATCATCGATACAACGGGTAAATTATCATTAGATCAGTTAATCTACTTCATTTCCCAATCAAATGCCTTGGTTGCTTGTTCAACCGGTCCGTATCACATTGCCGGACTTTCTGGCATCCATGCCATTGGCTTGTTCTCCATGCGCAGACCAATAGATCCAGGAAGATGGCGTGCAATTGGACCACAAGCTGAGTACTTAGTTTTCGATCAAACGTGCCAGTCATGTAAAAAAGGAATTCACTGTACTTGCATTGAAAACATTGAGGTGTCCACGGTATTAGAGTTGATTGGATGATTTCAAGTTCCTTTAAAAACAATGTTTTATTAAGCGTATTTGCGTTCGTTTTCTCGCTTGGAATCCTATCAAAAGCTCATTGGCCTTACGCTATTTTATTCAGTTTGTCGATTTTTGCTTCCTACCAGTGGCTGTATGAACGTAAAAATCATTGGGGCTACCTCGTTTTAGCAGGATTAGCAGGCATAGGTTATTGCGTATTACTCAGTCCATTTTCCTGGGCCTTTGTTATTTATCTGGTTTTAGGACTCCTTGTTCTTACTTATGAAAAAGGAATCAAATGGAGGAAAATCCCCTTTTTAAAACCTATTTTTATTTCGATTTGCTGGTTTACTTTGGGTATTGGTATTCCAAAGTTTGCTTTGTATGGTTTTATTCCGAATCAAGATTTTTCACACATCATACTTTTCTTAGTTCTAGCAATAGTGGAAGATCTGGAGGATAAGGCAGTGGATGAAGGACACATTAAAACAATCCCCTTGTACCTAACGAAATCTACAACGGATGCACTTATTTCCATCTGGTTATTTAGTTATTTGGCATTATCCAGTAGGATAGACCTATTTAGTGAGCGAATTGAAATCAAAATGCTTTCAGTTGTCCTTGCAATCGCTCCGTTCATTTATTTCATTTACTTGAAAAAAAGCCCGAAAATAAATCACCGATATTTCGATTTCATTCTTTTCCTGATCGGACTCCTTCATTTACTTGTTTAGAATAAGGTATACTCTTGAATCCTTTTTATCTTTGTCCTTCGAAAACAAGGATATGGAATACGATTTTAGAAATCTAGAGAGTAAATGGCGTAAGAATTGGCAAGATCGTGGTACGTACCACGTGAAAGAAGATGCGAATAAGCCTAAGTATTATGTCTTGGACATGTTTCCTTATCCATCTGGTGCGGGACTTCACGTGGGACACCCACTTGGATACATCGCATCGGATATCTACGCACGCTACAAAAGACTTCAAGGATTTAATGTCCTTCATCCAATGGGATACGATTCTTTCGGACTTCCAGCGGAACAATATGCGATTCAAACAGGACAACATCCTGCTATTACCACCGAAGAAAATATTGCGCGCTACCGCCAACAGTTAGATCAAATTGGATTTAGTTTTGATTGGTCTCGTGAAGTGCGTACGTCTGCGCCGGAATACTATAAATGGACACAGTGGATTTTCAAACAATTATTTGATTGCTACTACGACTTAAAAACAAACAAAGCCGAACGTATTTCAACCTTAATTCAACAGATCGAAACAGAGGGAAATATGAATGTTACTGCTTTGACTGATTATGAGGGTCGATTCTCTTCCGGAGAATGGTCATCCTTTTCAGCACACCAAAAGGAAGAAATCATTCAAGCTTACCGCCTTGCTTACCTTGCAGAAAGTTGGGTGAATTGGTGCCCAGCATTGGGAACTGTTTTAGCGAATGACGAAATTGTCAATGGTGTGTCGGAACGCGGTGGACACCCAGTTGAGCAAAAACGCATGCGTCAATGGTCTATGCGCATTAAGGCATATGCTGAACGATTACTAGAAGGTTTAGACCGAATCGATTGGTCTGATTCCATCAAAGAACAACAACGAAATTGGATTGGAAAATCACAAGGTGCAAGTGTCACTTTCTCTATTGAAAACTCAACGGAAACCATCGAAGTTTTCACCACGCGTCCAGACACTATTTTTGGTGTATCCTTCATGGTTTTAGCTCCAGAACATCCATTAGTGAATCAATTGGTGAGTGCTGAATGCAAGCCAGCAGTCGAAAACTATCAAAGAGAGGCAGGATTAAAATCCGAGCGCGACCGTCAAGCCGATGTGAAAAACATCACTGGTCAAGCAGTAGGAGCGTATGCCATTCATCCATTTACAGGCGAACGCATTCCGATTTGGATTGGCGATTATGTGTTAGCATCTTATGGAACGGGTGCTGTGATGGCCGTTCCGTGTGGCGATCAACGCGATTATGATTTTGCCAAACATTTCGGTTTAGAAATCAAAAACATATTTGCAGGCATAGACATCAGCGAGCAAGCATACACGGAGAAAGATGCACAAATAGCTGAATCAGACTTCCTAAATGGACTAGACGCGAAAACGGCGATGAAAAAAGCCATTGAAGCCATCGAAGCAAAAGGAATAGGCAAAGGAAAAACTAATTTCCGTTTACGAGATGCTGTTTTCTCTAGACAACGTTATTGGGGTGAGCCTTTTCCTGTATCGTATACAAATGAAATTCCATCGTTGGTTTCAGATGAATTATTGCCAATAGAATTACCAGAAGTGGATAAATACTTGCCAACTGAAGATGGCGAACCACCATTAGCTCGTGCCAATAAAGATGCGTGGAATCATTTCCAAGGTGAGCGAATGGAATACAACACGATGCCAGGATGGGCGGGAAGTTCATGGTATTTCTTGCGATATATGGATCCAAAAAATGAACAGGAATTTGTCAGCAAGGAAAAAGTGGATTACTGGAAAAATGTGGATCTTTATATCGGTGGGTCGGAGCATGCGACAGGACATTTATTGTATTCCCGATTCTGGACTAAATTCCTTTACGATCAAGGATACATTCCGTTTGATGAACCTTTTGCGAAATTAATTAACCAAGGAATGATCTTGGGGAAATCCGCTATTGCCTATATGGATTCTGATGGGAAAATGCATTCATATGATCTGATTGCCAATGACCTAACAAACTTCCGCGAGGTGCGCATTCTAGTCGATTTAATTCAAGACGACGAAAGCATCGATTTGGAAGCATTACGCAAATGGCAACCTCAGTTCGAAGACATGCAGTTCGTGACAAATGAACACGGAAAAATCATCGTGAAACGAGAAGTAGACAAAATGTCTAAACGTTGGTATAACGTGGTTACTCCAGATGATTTATGCGAGAAATACGGAGCGGACACTTTACGCATGTATGAAATGTTTTTGGGTCCTTTAGAGCAAAGTAAACCTTGGGATACCAAAGGAATTACAGGTGTACATGGATTCTTGAAAAAATACTGGCGCCTCTTTCATCAAACAGGACAGTTCG
The DNA here is from genome assembly GCA_041172545.1 of Bacteroidota bacterium. Taxonomy (GTDB): domain Bacteria; phylum Bacteroidota; class Bacteroidia; order Flavobacteriales_D; family Crocinitomicaceae; genus UBA952. The sequence continues at coordinate 7,306 of JBEDJV010000002.1, forward strand.
AAGTGAGTGATGGAGAAGCATCCAAAGAAGCGATGAAAACCTTGCATAAAACCATCAAACGATTGAGAGATGACTTGGATCGTTTCTCTTTTAATACAGGTGTATCTTCCTTCATGATTTGTGTGAATGAACTAAGCGATCAGAAATGTAATAATAGAGATGTATTGACTCAATTGAGCATTTTAATGGCGCCTTATGCACCGCATATTACAGAAGAAATTTGGTCAAAATTACATACAGATAACAGTAGTATTTTCGATCAAACGTACCCTGTATTTAATGAGCAATACTTAAAAGAATCGGCTTTCGAATACCCCGTTTCATTTAATGGAAAAATGCGCTTTAAAGTGAGTTTAAGTGTGGAGTTATCCTCAAAGGAGATAGAGGATCACATATTAGCTTTACCGGAAACACAAAAGTATTTGGAAGGGAAAACTCCAAAGAAAATCATTATTGTCCCAGAAAGAATTGTGAATTTCGTTAGCTAACGAAATGGGAAAGCAACGATTCTGAGTTTTTTATTTCCGTTACATACCCTTGTAAATCAAGTGAGTGAAGGTTGATTTGGGCGCCTCCAGCTAACAATATTGCTTCCGGTGCATCTTGTTTAAGTTGCTTGAAATAAGTGATAAGAAAGTCTTTGTCAATCGAAGTCAACCAACTACTAATAATGACTTTCGGCTGAATCCGTTGTATGCAATCTAACAGCGAGTCATAAGGTAGACTTTGTCCAAGATATACGGTATGAAGTCCTTTACTTCTTAATAAATATTGGTAAAATAAAAGTCCGATATCGTGCCAATCATGTTCTGGTAAGTAGAGCATTATGGGATTGGATTTATCCGTTGGAATCTTTTGTTTATCTATTTCAGAAATGATTTTTTGTCGAATCAAGTTGGAAATAAAGTGCTCTTGCGCTGCACTGATGCTATTGACTAACCACATAACTCCAATGCGATCTAAAAAAGGGATGAGGTCTTCACTGAATGTTCGAGCAAGCCCTTTTTCGTCGATAACAATTTGTAACGTCTCGGTGAACAGTTGCTCATCTGTATGCAGCAAAGAAAGTATTAATTTCTCTTCAGTGAAATTAATATTGCGACTCATTTTAATTTCCCAAACTAAACGGTGTATTTCATCTCTATTAAACTCAGCAATACGAGAGATTTTGTGTCCGTTTTTATTTAAAAGGCTAATGTTTAATAAATAAGAAAGGTCTTGGTCGTTGTAGGTACGAATTTGTGTTTCCGTTCGCTCTGGATTTAATATTCCGTAACGTTTTTCCCAAATACGAATAGTATGTGCTTTTATCCCCGTTAGGATTTCTATGTCTTTAATTTTATATTCTGCCATGGCGGTCTAGATATCCTTCTAACAAGAAAAGACAAACTTTGTTCAATGTGATGTAAAATATTTTTATTCAAGTACCTTTGCACCATGATTATTAAAGACGCAACATTCCTCATTTCAAACACTGAAATAGCAAAATGTCCAACAGATGGGAAACCTGAATTTGCTTTCATCGGACGATCAAATGTGGGAAAGTCCTCGTTGATTAATATGTTAACCGGTAAGAAAAACCTAGCTAAAACGTCTTCCACGCCTGGAAAAACCCAGTTAATCAATCACTTTGTCATCAATGATAAATGGTACTTGGTCGATTTGCCCGGATATGGATATGCGAAGGTTTCAAAATCCAAGCGAAATAATTGGGAGAAGTTCATTTCAGATTACCTGACGAAACGAAAAGAATTGGAAAATATTTTCGTATTACTGGATGCGCGCCTAGAACCTCAAAAAATCGATTTGGAATTTATGAACTGGTGTGGTGAGAAAAACCTTCCTTTTTCTATGGTTTTCACGAAAATTGATAAACTATCTAGTACGGCACTTCAAAAGAACTTAGCGAAATACAAAAAAGAAATGTTGAAATATTGGGAAGAACTTCCACCAATTTTCACCACATCTGCTACCTCTGGATTCGGAAAAGAACCCATTCTAAATTACATCGGACAAATCCTCGTTTAACTAATTTACCTTCAATAGTTTGGCAAACTGTTTTTTCGATGGGTTAGCAAGCTCTAAAATATAGTTTCCTTTTCTTAGATTACCCAATAGTATCGTTTCTGAAATAACTCCTGTTTGTTCAATTTCACCAAACAAAGAATAAATGGTGTAAGTGGTGAATTTCGTTTTTAGTTCCTCTGTTAAATGAACTTCATCTTGAACTGGATTTGGATAAAGGGTGAATATTGACTCAGATGCCTCTTCCTCAAGTCCAATAAGGTTATCACAGGCACCTGAAAAGTGTGGTGCATAGGTAGCAAAGTTATCATGTGAGTAGCATCGAAAAGGACCTCCTTCATTTCCATCTACCGCACCGTCAAATTGATCATAGGGAAGGAAATAAGACCCAATGAACCCGATATTTTCCACAATGGTATCTTGAATCCCCAATGAACTCAAATCGGGATTGCAAAAATCAACTACAACGTATTTTCTGGTTTCGCTGTTAATGATTTTGTTTCCGGTAGCCGTCACTTTTAACCGACTGTTTTCCGGACAAACGCTTGTAAAAGGCTGTTTGGCCATTCGCCAATGTTCATTAACTTGGGCGTTAAAATTATACAGTGTATCCCATTGATTTTGATAACGGAGAAAAATCACGCCGTTGTTTTCATAGGTGTATTCTTTCCCAATGAAATTAGTCACCGGGGTCATATTCCAGTCAATACCTGTAAAAGTTTTGGAAAGAATTTTCGCAGATTGTCCTTCGATAACGGTATCTCCGGCATATAAAACATCCACATAGCCTGGAAAAAAACCGTAAAAAGAATATTTCCAATTCGCTCCTGTTGGCGACCAGTTTTGTGCGTGGAATGAAAAAGAAAATAAGGTGAACAATACAATGAATGGTGCTTTCATAGCGAAGGATTTTATTCAAAATTAATGCTTTATTTAAAATCTTGTTCTTGATATCTTCTTGTGGATTGCGCGAACGAATCAATTCCATTCTTGACTAGAGTGAAAGTCATCAGGCGACACTTGAAAATTCCTAATGAATTCGCTATTTTTGCCTAAATTAATGAAATTATGGGAAGAGCCTTTGAATACCGCCGAGCAGCAAAAGAAAAACGTTGGGACAAAATGTCTAAAATTTTCCCCAAATTAGGAAAAGCCATTACGATGGCAGCCAAAGAAGGAGGAGTAGATCCATCTACAAACGCAAAGTTGAGAACTGCTATTCAAAATGCGAAGTCTGAAAATATGCCAAAGGACAATATCGAAGCAGCGATTAAACGTGCCGCTCAAAAAGATATTGCCTCTTTTACAGAAGTAAACTATGAAGGAAAAGGTCCTCATGGCGTACTTGTTTACGTGGAATGTGCAACAGATAATCCAACCAGAACTGTCGCAAACGTTAAATCTTACTTTAACAAAGCGGGTGGAATGGTTGTTCCAAATGGATCTATGGAATTCATGTTTTCTCGTAAAAGTATCTTTGAAATCGTCAAAACAGCGGAAATGGATCCAGAAATGCTGGAATTAGAATTAATTGATGCCGGTTGTGAAGGAATTGAGATGGAAGAAGAACTAATCATCGTTACCGGTGATTATACAGCATTTGGAACACTCGCAAAAGCCTTGGAAGATATGCAAATAGAAGTGCAAAAATCAAGCTTGAAACGAATTCCGACAACTCCAGTAGAGTTTTCAGAAGAGCAATTAATCGACATTGAGAAAATGTTGGATAAAATTGAAGACGACGACGATATTCAACAAGTTTTTACAAATATTGCCTAAGACATAATAAAATCGATCATTTTCAGTTATATTAGTCTGGACACGTGCCTTATGATGAAATTTTACACTCGAACTTACTTTCTGATTTCAGCCCTTTTATTCTTGGGGGCTTGCTCTACGGAGAGCAATACGTTTGTAAACAGAACGTATCATTCCACAACGGCTCGTTTTAATGGTCATTTTAATGCGCAAGAATTATTGCGCGTTTCGTTGAAAACGTATTGCGGTAGTCGAAAAGATGATTTCTACGGAATCTTACCGATTAATCCACTGCCAAATGAAACAGAAGTAAAAGGGATGCTACCAGCAATCGATACTGCTGTTTCTAAGTGTACCAAAGTGATCCTAAATCACAGTATGCCGAGCGCTGAAAACATGTTTTACAAACAAGCGGAATACAACACTTGGATTGATGAGAATTGGTTGACCGTTGGACAAGCATTTTTCTACCGCAGAGATTACGATCGAGCTCTCAGCAATTTTCAATTTGTAAAACGCTTTTTTGTTAAAGATCCGTCTACCTACGCAGCAGAAGTTTGGATCGCCAAAATTTTCATCGAACAACGAAAATTTGCCGATGCTAAATTAATTCTGGATGGATTAAACGAAGTTGCGCAAGAACAGAAGAAAAAAACCGTTAAAGATTACATTCCATTTATTAACAAGAAAAAGGAGGGTGAAGCACCTACAATGAATAAGAGTCTTCAGTTTGAGATTCACAAAACTTACGCCGACCTTTCATTGAAAAGAAAAGATTATGAAGAGGCGATAAATGGACTTGTACTAGCGATAGATAAATGTAAAAATGGCAAAGAGAAAGCGCGATTGAATTTTATCCTAGCTCAATTATATCAAAATGCCAATCAATTACCTGATGCAGAAAAATGTTTTTCGAAGGCAATGAAGGCATCAGCTCCTTTTGATATTTCCTTTAATGCACGTTTGAATAGAGCTGTTGTTGGAGGAGGAGATAAGTTGGCAAAAGATTTAAAACGAATGCTGAAGGATGCTAAAAATGCTGGATTCAAAGACCAGATTTATTACTCCATGGCCATGGTTGAATTAAATCGAAATGAAAAAGCGAAAGCAAAATCGTATCTGACGGAATCTGCCTTCTATTCTACAACGAATAAACGACAAAAAGCAATGTCCTACGAAAAACTAGGAGACCTCTCGTTTAATACGAAAGATTATGTTTCTGCTCAGAAATACTATGACTCTTGTGCAAGATTTATTAGTGAAGATTATCCAAACGGGGACATTGTAAAAAATAAAGCAGCAAAATTAGCGGATCTCGTAAAAGCCATCGAAACGGCAAATTTTGAAGATTCCGTACAGAGAATTGCAAAAATGTCAGAAGATGACAGAGAAGATTTCTTGAAGGAAACCCTCAAGGAAATGAAACGTGAACTACAAAGAAGAAAAGAACAAGAAGCAGCAAAATTACTAGCCCTGCAACAAAATCAGTCGACAACAGGAACAGTGAATAATGCCAATAAATTCATCTTTAACAACCCGAAACTGAGAGAAGATGGATACAATGAGTTTCGTAAACTTTGGGGACAACGTGATAACGAAGATGATTGGAGACGAAGTGAGAAAGTCATTTTAAAGGACCCGACTTTAAACGCAGGGAACCAAGATTCATCCTCAATAGCGTCTCAAAATAATACAACAAAAGATTCTCTGACTATAGAGGTATTAAGAAAAAATATTCCACTTACCGATTCTAGTTTTGCGCTTTCCGAACAACGACTTTTGGAGGCAAGATACTCGGCAGGAATACTTTACAAAGAGGTATTGGGTGAATTGGGTCTAGCAGCTGGTCAGTTTCAAGCGATTCTTGATATGTTTAAGAAAAATCCAACTGATTTATCTGCAGCATTTCAATTATATAAGTTGAACGAAGGAACAGCGGAAGCAGATACGTACAAAAATTACATACTTAAAAATTATCCTTCTTCTGATGCAGCAAATTTCTTTAGGGACCCGGATTTCTATGTGAAGCAAAGAGAAAGTGCGCTAAAAGATCAGCAGAAATATGTGAAATTATTGGAAAAGTATAACCAGGAAAGTTATACGCAAGTATTATCGGAAACGCAACTTGTTGTAGACAATGACCTCTCAAATGCGTTTAGAGCTGAATACATGTTGTTAAACGCACTTGCATTCGGACAATTAAACGAGGATAAAAAAGAATTAGTTCCGAGATTGAATCGAATCATTGAGGAAAAACCCACAAGCCAACAGGCGGAAAGAGCAAAAGAAATGCTTGCCATTATTAAAAATGGATACTCGAAATCCGTTCCAGCAAACTTTGATAAACAATCTATTTTTACCTTAACGCCAAATTCGGCACAATATGTCATCGTTCTACTCGATGAAGATGAGGATATTGAGGAGGCCAGAAATGCGATTTCTGATTTTTCAAGCAAAGGATTTAAATTAGCAAAAGTGAAGGTTTCACAGAAAATGACAGTCACTGAAAAGGAATTTGTTCTTGTACAAGAGTTCCAAACTGCAAAAATTGCAGGAGAGTACATCAATGCCTACAAGGCCGGATTTGAATACTTAGATGACTTCCAAAACAATAAAATTATCATAATTAATCAAGAAAATTTGAAAAAGTTAATAGAAACGTCGAAATTTGATGAATATAAAGTTTTTTACGACGATAATTATTAGCCCGCTATGTTAAGAAAAGAGTTATTTGGTGGAAATGCAACACACGATCAAAGCGATCGATTAAATAAAATTTTATCCGGAACTGAAATTACTGGCGACATCGTTTCAGATTCAAACTTGTTGATAGAAGGAGAAATCATTGGAAACGTTTCTTGTTCAGGAAAGGTGATGATTGGTACATCTGGAAAAATCAAAGGAAACTTGGTTTGTGTGAATGCGGAAGTTGATGGAGCCATGGATGGTGAGTTAACCATTGAAAACTTACTAGTGCTTCACGCAACAGCGAGAATCAAAGGAGATATTCAAACATTGAAGTTAACAATTGAAGAAGGTGCTTATTTTGAAGGCGCTTGCGTAATGAAATCTCCCGTTTCAAATACAAGTATGAAATCAGACTTTGATTTCAATGAGTAATCAAAAGCCAAATCCAAAGCTTATCAATTCTCCTTATTTACGACTAACGAGCGCTGGCCTGCAAATGGCAGGTGTGATTACCGCTTTCTCTTATTTAGGATACTTTTTAGATACTAAATTTAAATTGGAAACACCTTGGTGGACCATTATTTTGGGTTTGACTGGTGTCGGTATGGGATTATACATTGTCATTCGAGAAGTCACTGAAATTTCCAAGAAAAATGATGAATAAATCTGCCTTGAGGCTAGGGAGAATATACCTTTTGATTTTTGGAATCTTTTATTTGTTGACAATGACCAAATTGTCTCATTTATCCTTTGGCGACACCCTTTTTTGCATCGGAACATCTGCTTTTATTGAACTAATCGGACTCTTGATTCTTTATGCTAAGAAAAAAGCAGATCCCCAAGCGGACACCTTCCGATTGCTCATTATGATTACCGTGCAATTATTATCTTTTTTGTCTGTTTGTCTAGCCTTGATTTACACAAATCAATCCAATAATCTCGTGCTTCACTTACTTGGATTGGCATTAACATTGATTGTTGTACAAACCGTTTTTATTGTCAGACGTTTAAAATCCACGGATGAATTCTAGCATTAAGTGCTGAATTTCATTGAATTTGCCAAACGATAAAGCCTCATAACTATCGTAAATGTCGTGGTAATTCTTATTTGGCCCCATCGTATAAATGAAAAATGCTGGAACTCCCGCTTCCGTAAAGAAGTGATGATCTGAGTTCGCTGCTGGACCTCTCGGTTTTATAAGTGATAACCATTTACCGTATCCGTTTAATTTTAACAATCGTTCAAATTCATTTTTGAAAAGCGTAGAATTCACGCAGGTAATGCCATCTTCGCCGCTGCCCATAATATCCATGTTCAACATAAAACGAATCTTCTTGAGCGGAATGAGTGGGTGTTCCACAAAGTATTTTGACCCTAACAAGCCAATCTCCTCACCGGCAAAAGCAATGAAAACTACATTGTAATCATCTAAAGGGTTTTTAAGTAACTCCTGTGCAATGGAAAAAATCATTCCGTTTCCGCTTGCATTGTCATTCGCACCTGGGAAGTAACTCGCTTGTCCCATTCGGCCTAAGTGGTCGTAATGTGCTGTAATAAATAGAAAAGGCTTTTTCTTAGCGTGTTTCTTAGCGGGCACATATCCAATGATGTTTTTTGCGACATGATCTTTCAAAAGACGTGTTTCGATGTGGAGTTCAATAGAGCCTTCGTTCATTCGTTCGAATACCGAATCTTGTACTTGTATATATGGATAGGCATTTGCCGTTTGACTAACAGACCAAGTAAATTTATCCCTAGTAACATCCATTACTGGAGCAAATGCACTCAATTCTCGTAAACGAGTCTTAATGACCTTTAAACTATCCGAACTGATTCCAAAAGAACGCACAGCCAAAATGACATCTTTAGGACATGGATAAAAACTTGCGGTGGATTGATAGAGCTTGTCTACGTTACATGTGACAACGCGATATGACTTCCCTTTTTTACAATCGAATTGAGCGCACGAAGGACCAGAATTGGGCGCAACAAGGAAATGTACGGCAGGAATCAAGGCTTCACCGTCCATTTTTAATTCGCATTCTCCCGGGAAGGTTTGAACTGGGAAATGAAATTCTTGAAAATAATTTTCACCTAACGGCTTAAGTCCAATTTCTTTAAAACTCTTAGCGATAAAATCGGCCGCTATCGAATCACCACCATTGACATAACCTCTTCCATGAAACGAAGGGGAACAAAGTGTTTCAATATAGGTTTTCGTCAGTTGGTTTTGTCCAAAAACAGAAAACGTTAAAAGACAACTAAGAAGTAGCAGTCGCATAACGACGACAGATTTTGAAAATGAAGTCTTCGACAATTTCTGACTCTAAATCCCAATTGTAGGTAGATGAGTAGTCGCTCAGTTGCTCGCGCGCTTCACTCATATTCTGACACGCATCTAATTTCTTCGTCGCAGTTGAAAATGCATCACTTGATCCATCATATAATTCATTGATGAATTGTAATTTTTCGTTGAGTGAAAAGGAACCAATTAGCGTTTCTAACGGAAAAACAGAACGGTCAGCACGAATGGTTTGTTCGATTTGAAGTATCCAAGCGCTATTAATCGATGTTGTTTCCGGGTTAGCGATGTCATCCAAGAAGTTCGCTTGCGGTTCTGATGAAACTACTGGTTCTGGAATCTCAACATTTACCACTTCTTCATCCATATGCTCTTCTACCACTTCACTTTCCTCAACATGATCATTTTCAGCAGTCGGTATGAATTCATCTTCCGCTTCTTCCATTTCCAACTCTTCCATTGCAGGCTCCTTCATTGGTTCATCCATTTCAGGCTCTTCGTGCAGAGGCTCATCTTGATATTCCTCTTCCGGTGAGAAATCCACAGATACTGGAGGCGTTTCAACGGTCATATCGAATAAACTGGCCTCAACCATTGGGATTTCAGCTGCCTCTGCTTCGAAATGAAGTGTTGGAACTTCCTCTTCTTCTTCCATCGCAATCGGTTCTTCCTCTCCCATTTCAAATAAATCAAATGCAGGAGTTTCTACTTCACCCATCATTGGCGATGTCGTCTCAGAGAACATTGGTTCAACTTTTGCTTGCGGAACGAACACATTCGTTTCATATAATTTGTAGCGCAAGATGATCAAACGCTCGTATAATTCTTTGGAATCTTCTACCAATAACTCCATTTCTGCTTGGGTCAAATGACCACTTTCCAAAAGGGAAAGTCGTTCTGTCAAATTAGATAAGATTGTTTTCATCATAAGGACATGCTTTTTTCGGACTTTTCATTTAAGTTACTAACTTCGTTATCAATTCAACTGCTTGATTGAAACGTTGCTGAATCAAAATTAGAAAACATGCTGATTGGTGAGACGTTTTGCAGTCAATTCTTTTGAAATAAATGTTAACAAACGATTGATTTATGTTTTTAGAGCAATTTCCGCTGGAAGGAAGAGCAAATGGTTGGATTGAGGTCATCTGTGGTTCGATGTTCTCTGGTAAAACAGAAGAACTAATTCGTCGAATTCGCCGAGCTGAATTTGCCAATCAAGCGTTGCTACTATTCAAACCGAAAATCGACAATCGTTTTAGTGAGCAACATGTCGTGAGTCACAAAGGAAGTACCTTTGAAGCAGTGATTGTTGAACACGCCAAGGATATTTTAACTCATTGGAAAAATCAACAAGTTGTAGCCATCGATGAAGCTCAATTTTTTGATGAATCAATCATTGACGTATGCAACGAATTAGCCAATAAAGGTGTTCGGGTGATTATTGCTGGACTCGACATGGATTACCAAGGTACTGCGTTCGGACCCATGCCCCAATTAATGTCTATTGCTGAATACGTCACCAAAGTACACGCCATTTGTGTGTCCTGTGGAAACTTGGCCCATTATTCTCAACGCACGGTTCAACAAACCGAACAAGTTTTAGTCGGGGCAGTTGAGAAATACCGTCCACTTTGTAGAAGCTGTTATCACCAGAAATGAAGTTAGAACTGACATATAGTGAACTTTGTTCCCAATTAAATGGAAAATCTGTCGGTGTTCCATTTGTAGATCTTATACAGGAAGTCGTTTATGATACGCGGAAAATTAATCCGTCCGCTGGATTGGTTTTTTTCGCTTTGAATGGCCCATTTCGCTGTGGAGAAAGCTATATTTCGGCAGCATATGATAAAGGTGTGCGTGTATTTGTGGTTCATCAAGTCCCTGAAAACAACTACTTAGATGCCAGTTTTATTGTTGTGGATGATACCTTGGCAGCTTTACAAATGCTCGCTAAAAGTTACAGAGATCAACTAACCTATCCAATACTAGCCATCGCAGGCAGCCTTGGAAAAACAACCGTGAAAGAATGGCTCTATCATTTAATTGCAGGTAAATTGGAGGTGTTCAGAAGTCCAAAAAGCTACAATTCACAACTTGGCGTGGCTTTATCCATCTTACAACTTCCAAAAAAAACAGATTTAGCTATCATTGAAGTGGCAGCCACAAAGCCCGGTGAAATGAAAGTTCTCGCTGATATGCTTCGTCCAACGCATGGCATTCTGACGAATTTACTTCCCTCACACGCCAATGAATTCAATGATTTTCAACAGTATTCAGCAGAAATCTGTTATCTTTTTAATGGCGTGAATTGGCTCATTACCTCAGAAGAAACCAACAAGTTAACTGATTTAAGGTGTCAAACCATTTCTGTACAAGCACATCAACTTGATTCCTTGATTCCTTTTCAAGATGAGATCAGCATGCAACAATCCAAAATAGCAATTGCTGCCGCAGAGGAATGGATTAGCGTTGACGAGGAACGAATTAAATCGCTCCCGCACTTGGCTATGCGATTGGAAACTTTCGAAGGAAACGATGGAGCGCTCATTATCAACGACACTTATACGATGGATAAAGAAGCATTCAAAAGCTCCTTATCTTATCAATTATCGATAGCAGGTTCAAAACACCGTATTGTACTCATTGGACTTTCCGCTGATCAAACAGTGCTAACCGCTGATATTCGAGAACTTTGCCAACAATTCGAGGTAGATGAAGTCCATTTTTTACAGCAAGATGAGGAACTCACATTGGCTTTGAAAAATGCGGTAGTTTTAGTAAAAGGTGCACGGTATATGCAACGAGTCGCCAATCGCTTGAAATTGAAACAGCACAAAACACAATTATCATACAATCTTTCTGCCTTAAAATACAACCTCAATCAATATAAAAATAGCCTGCATGCTGAAACGAAAATGTTAGCAATGGTAAAGGCTCAATCCTATGGTGCAGGCCTAACAACCATGGCTCAATTTTTAGAGAAGCAAGGAATTCATTATTTCGGTGTGGCATACTCGGATGAAGGAAAAGAACTGCGAAAATCAGGGATTAAATCGCCAATTTTAGTCATGAATGCGGAGGAGGAAGGCATGGAAACCTGCGTGGAATTTGACCTTGAACCAGCCATTTATGATTTTAATCAATTGGATGAATTGTTAAAAGTGTTGATTTCGCAAGAAAAAACAGCATTTCCGATTCACATTAAAATGGACACAGGCATGAAACGCCTGGGATTTTATCCCGATGAGGTACAACAGCTAATCGAAGTATTGGCAGCCCAACCTGAGGTGATGGTGAAAAGTGTCTATAGCCATTTGGCAGAAGCAGACGAAGATGGTTCTACATTTACACAAAATCAAATTTCACAATTTGAAGAAAGTTGCCAGCAGTTTGAGTCTTATTTGTCCTATCCCTTCCTTCGCCATATTTTGAATTCTGAAGGAATCGCTCACTATCCCAATGCGCAATTTGATTTGGTGCGCATCGGTATTGGATTATTTGGATTAAGTTCCAATCGTTCGTTTGAACAACGCTTGAAACCAGTTATTGAATGGACCAGCAGTATTTCCCAAGTGAAAACAATTCGTCCGGGAGAAAGTGTGGGTTATGGACGGACTTTTGTGGCTGAAAAAGACATGCGCATTGCCATTATTCCAATTGGATATGCGGACGGATTCAAACGAAGCTTAAGCAATGGAGTAGGGGCGGTTTACATTCAAAATCAACGTTGTCCGGTGGTCGGACGCGTATGTATGGACATGATTATGGTCAATATAGGTGAGTTAAAGATTGAAGCGAATACGAAAGTTGAAATCATTGGAAAAAATCAAGGTTTATCTCAATTCGCCAAGGATTGTCAGACGATTCCTTATGAAATTCTTACATCTATTTCACCACGCGTCCATCGAAGCTATTCCGAGGAAGAATAATCCTTATTTTTGTTTAAAACCATCCTATGAAAAAATTCTTTTCCTTACTTCTTTTTCTTTGTGTAGGTTTTCAATTCAGTGAACTTGTTGCACAAGTGACTCCGGCTGACACGAATTTATATCGTGTAGTAAAATACAATAATCAAGAATATATTGGGCGCATTTTAAATGACGATGGACGAGAAGTGCTATTGGAAACCAGCAAACTTGGAAAAATATACATTGTAAAGGCGGACATTGAATCCATTACGATCGTTCATCGAGAAATTGATTTTGTGGATGACGAATACCGAGGTACAGGGGTGTTTACGACGCGTTATCAATTTAGCACCAATGCATTTCCACTTCAAAAGCATGAAAATTATGCGTTAGTAAATTTATATGGACCGGAAGTACATTTTTCGGTTTCCAAGAATTTATCTGTAGGAGTCATGGCAACATGGATTGCTAGTCCAATTGTTTTAGCCTTGAAATATTCCGTTCCAACGAGAAATGAAAAATTGAATTTCGGATTTGGCACCCTATTGGGAAGTGTAGGCTATTTGAATCAAGGAAAAGGGTATGGTGGACTACATTGGGGAATGGTAACCTATGGCGACCGTAAAAACAATGTCACGCTTTCTTTGGGTTATTCCTATTTGAACACAGGAATGAGGACAGGGGAACAAATGTATGTCCCCGGAACCTATCCTGCGGTTAATAATTTTGGCTACCCAGACTTTGCTACATTAACACCGGTTAATTTCAAAGTGCCTACGATTAAAGCACCAATTTTAGGCGTGGCTGGAGTTGCATCCGTTGGAAAAAAAGCAAGTTTTGTGGTGGATATGATGTTCATGTTTGGCAAAAAAGTAGAATCTATCCATAGCCAAATAGTCAATAATGTGTATGACCAAGCTACTGGGTATCCAATCCAAACATATGTTGGACCAATATCAAGCACAGAACAAACGACAAACTCTGTGAATTGTTTAATCATGCCGGGAATGCGTTTTCAAAAAACGGAAAGTGCTGCTTTTCAAGTTTCACTTGCTGGAGTAATCGGTTCGACAACAATTCAAACTCCTGGGCTGTTGACTTCAAAACGCTATTCCTTCCCAGTTCCAATGTGCTCATGGTTTTATAAATTTTAAGTATGCACCGGCTTCAAACTGATTTGTTAAATTTAGTACGCGTAAAATTAAATGGAGGTGATTCCATGGGCTACGTGCTTAGTGATGTCTTACACGTAAGTCAAGATGCAGCCTACCGCAGGTTGAGAGGAGAAACGGCCTTAACGATTTTCGAGGTGCAAAAAATCTGTAAAGCATTCGACATTTCCTTCGATGCACTCATCGAGCAAAAAGCTGGAAATGTTGTTTTTGGATACACGCCCTTAAATGCGTATGATTTTAGTCTAGAATCTTATTTAGAAGGGATTCTGGATTCATTTAAACGACTGAAATCTCTGGATGATCCACGAATCATTCTTACCATTAACAATGTCCATTTCTTCCAGTTGATTAATGTCCCTCAATTATTGCGCTTCCGTTTGTTCTTTTGGGCAAAAACACATTTGCAAATACCAGAATACCAAAATATTTTGTTTAAACATGAGAAAATAACGGAACGTGCCTTCGAATTAGGAAAGAATATTGTTTCTACTTATAATTCGATTCCGTCGGTTGAAATATTTGATCCAGAGTTGATGCGAGGATTCTTGAGACAAATTCTTTATTATTATAAGTCGAACATGTTTGAAGATCCTTCCTACGCTCTTTTCCTGTGTGATCGTGCCATCATGTTCTCCCAGCACCTAAAAGCACAAGCAGATTGTGGAAAGAAGTTTGTTTATGGCACCCAAGCTCCTGAACAAGGAAATCAATTTGAAATGTACTTGAACGAAACCATCAATTCAGATGCAGCGTTCTATTATGAAAGTAAAGAAAAGCGCGGACTGTACGTGACACATAACATCATGAATTACCTTCAAACGACCGACCCGCAGTACGTCACAGATACGAAGCAGGTTTTAGATAAGCAGTTGGCAAATTCTAGTTTGATAAGCGTAGTAAACGAAAAAGAACGCAATAACTATTTCTTTGAGTTCGAAAAGACCATCAACATGTTTCGTAAAAAGATTGAAGCGGATATTGAATTCAATGCCTAGTTGCGAAT
>JBEDJV010000003.1:0-28178 GCA_041172545.1 Bacteroidota bacterium
AAATATATTCTTTGTAGGAGTTTACCTTCACCTCATCTTTGCTTGCTTTTTCAGAATGGTACCACGTCACCATTCTTACTTTGTACCCTTTCGAACGCAATAAATTGATGATCCCGTTTGAACCCCCAAGGTGTCCCGCACCTACGGCACAGAAAAAACTTGTTTTGGATTTTAAAATAGAATCAAGTTTTTGCGTCATCTGCATATTTCGTTTGGTGATGACCTCCTCATAGAGCCCCTCCTTGATGGACATGTTTGCTTTCGTAAATTTTTCAATCGCGATTAAATCTCCTTTTAGATAGAGGTCGATTAATCGTTCGTGGGTGAAATTGTTTACGGCGTCATCAATGAACCGTTGGTCGGAAACTTGAAATTCATCACTCAATAAATCATATTGTTCCTTGATACTTTCTAAGGGGATAAATTCTTTCCCTGCATTGAAACAAAACTGTTGAAAATACGCGTCTAAAAACTGTGGCATTCCATCCTCATCACCGTAGAATGTTTTACTTGCATCCGTTTCTGATGTATAGGGACGTCCACTTTTGTCATAAAGCGTTGTTGGCAAGTTTGCACGTGTATCTAAGTCATTAAACAAACCAAAAACATCCGTTTCTAAAATGAGTTTATCCGAATTGATCATTGCTGAATAGACGGAATCTGCTAATTGAAATAATCGTTTGTCGTTTGAATGCAAGGATCCGAAAACGTATGATTTTTGTTTTAATCCATTTCCTGAAATCTCCCAAAGTAATTCTCTATCGGCAAAATAGTTTTGTCCAAATGCTAAAAAGCAAGAGCCGTAAATTGCGCAAAGGGTAATTAGGTATTTCATCTCAACTTCAAAGGTACATTTTTACACCGAATCAGATGAATATTCGTTGTACATGTTGTTCACCAAAGGCATAGGCAAGGTAAGCCAAGGAAGGAATCTCTTTTGTGAGGATAATGGGGGACTTTCTACCTAACGCAATTTTACCATGTGATCCCGAGAGTTCCAACGCAGCAGCGGCATTGATTGTTAAGGCATTGATGCCTTCCTCAGGCGTCATTTTTTGTTTGATACACGCCAAAGACAAGATGATCATTAAATCATAATTCGGTGAAGAACCAGGATTGAAATCACTTGCAAGGGCAAGTGGTAGTCCTGCATCCATTATCCGTCTCGCGTCGCCGAAGGGAATGGATAAAAAGTGCGAACAGCCGGGAAGTAGGGTAGGGATTGTGTGTCCGTTTTTTAGTGCTTCAATGTCGTTTTCATCGATTTCTTCCAAATGGTCCACTGAAATCGCTCCAAGTTCTACTGCTTTTTGAATTCCTCCGAGAATACTAAATTGATTGACATGCACCTTGGGCTTAAGCCCTAGTGAAATTCCAGCCTTAAGTATTTCTTCCATTTCTTCTACAGAAAAATAATTGCGCTCACAGAAAACATCAATGTAATCTGCCAATTGTTCTGTGTGAATTGCAGGCAACATTTCTTGGATAATCAGGTCAATGTAGCCTCGTTTATTTTCCTTATACTCCAACGGAAATGCGTGTGCACCTAGAAAAGTTGATTTGATGGTAATGGGCATACATTCTTTCAAACGTTTGATCACTCGGAGCATTTTAAGTTCTCCTTCCAAGGAAAGTCCATAGCCGGATTTTATTTCAAGCGCACCAGTTCCAGTTTGGATAATGCGTTCAATGCGTTTTTTGGCAGACGTAAAAAGTTCATCTTCGGACATCGCGCTTAATTTCCTTACGGAATTTAGAATCCCACCACCTTTTGCGGCAATTTCCTCGTAGCTTAATCCGTGAATCCGATCAACGAATTCTTCTTCACGCGTTTTGGCAAAAACGGTATGTGTATGCGCATCAATAAAAGACGGTAGCACATAACATCCATCAGCGTCCACAATTTCTACATCGCGCCAATCGAGAATACCCTCCCATTCCGTCATTTTTCCATAAGCGATGACCTCACCATCTTCAAGAGCTAAGTATGCTTCTTCGATTACGTCTAATTGCTTCATTTCTGCCCCTTTCCGAACGGACGGAATTTGTTCACCCGCTTGTACGAGTCCTTTGATGTTTTTAATAAGGATTTTAGACATAGTTGGAATTTGATATAAAGATACTTGCTTGTTTCATTCACTCGGAAAATAGAGCGAAAATTTGTATATTTAAGTAAAAAGAAAATGAAAAAAGAGGAGTTGGGTTAATGGGGAGAAGCAGAGGCTTTGCGTTTTTTACAGGGGAAAGGATTTCAATTAATGGACCGCAACATACGTTTTAAACGGTGGGAAGTAGACCTTGTATTATTAGACGGTGAGGAATTGGTCATCGTAGAAGTAAAAGCAAGATGTACTGCACAAATAGGCGAACCTTGGCGCGCTGTAACAAAATCTAAACAACGTCAAATCATTAAAGTTGCGGATCGATATGTGCAAGACAATCAAATCGATAGAAACGTTCGTTTTGACATCGTTTCAATTGTGCACAATCAATTTCAAACCAGCATCGAGCACATACCTGATGCCTTCTCAGCGTAGTTGCCTAGATGTGTAAAGCGCGATTATCTGTAGCTGCTAATGCCGCTTCTTTCAATGCTTCTGAATATGTTGGATGTCCGTGACAAATGCGAGCAATATCTTCCGCAGATGCGCGATATTCCATTGCAGTTACCGCCTCCATAATTAAATCCGCCGCTCTAGGTGCGATCATGTGTACACCGAGTATTTCGTCTGTTTTTTCATCAGCTAAAACTTTGATGAAGCCACTTGTGTCCATACTTGCTCGTGCTCTTCCTAATGCTTTAATGGGGAAACTACCAGCTTTGTAGGCAATTCCCGCTGCTTTCAATTCTTCTTCTGTCTTTCCAACAGCAGCGATTTCTGGCCACGTATATACCACTCCAGGTATTAAGTTGTAATTGATGTGTGGTTTCTGTCCGGCAATCATTTCCGCAACAAATACTCCTTCTTCTTCCGCTTTGTGTGCGAGCATAGCACCACGTACGACGTCACCAATTGCGTAGATGTGACTCATTTTCGTTTGTAGGTGTTCATTTACGTCAATTTGACCTCTCACGGATGCGCTTAAACCTGCTTTCTCAAGGTTAAGTCCTTCTGTATATGGTTTTCTACCAACAGCAACGAGGCAGTAGTCCGCTTCAAGCGTTACGGTTTCACCTTTTTTATTTTCTGCTGTTAACACCACTTTTTTACCTTTGTTTTCAACTTTTACAACACGGTGTTCCATGTGGAATTTGAATCCTTCTTTTTTCAGAATTTTGGTAAATTCTTTGCCAATACCGGCATCCATAGTTGGAAGAATGGTTGGAGCAAATTCAACTACTTCTACTTCCGCACCTAACCTTGCGTAGACAGAACCCAATTCAAGTCCAATCACTCCACCACCAATAACGAGCATTCTTTTTGGAATTTCCGTCATATTTAAAGCCTCGGTGGAGGTGATGATGCGTTTTTTATCTGGCTCCATTCCTGGAAAAAAGTTTGGTTTAGAACCAGTAGCAATGATGATGTTTTTTCCTTGTAAGGAAGTTTCAGTTCCGTCAGCTCCTTTTACTAAAATGGTATGTGCATCGGAGAATGAACCATGTCCATGAAACACTGTTACTTTGTTTTTATCCATTAGAAATTTCACTCCGGCACATGTTTGACTCACCACTTCATTTTTGCGGTTAATCATTTGGGATAAATTTGCTTTTAATCCCGTAATTTCAATTCCGTGCGTTTGAAAATTATGTTGAGCATTGTGAAAGTGTTCTGATGAATCCAGTAAAGCTTTCGATGGAATACAACCTACATTCAAACAAGTACCACCTAGGGTATTGTATTTTTCTACAAGCGCTGTTTTAAGTCCAAGTTGAGCACAACGAAGTGCGGAAACATATCCACCTGGACCAGATCCTACTACAATTACATCAAAAGCATTCATCTCACAAATTTTCGTCAAAGTTAGCACAACAATTCACAAGTTAAAAACCGAAAGGAGATATCCGTAAATAAAAAACAAACTCTTTTGTGATTTTAACGTTTATATCACGGATGGAAAATTATTTGATTATTGGATTCGGATGGTTAGGAAAAGCACTTGCACAGGAACTTAAAGGTGATCAAGTGAAACTTTGGGCAAGCTCAACAGATTCTGAAAAACTTCTTGAAATGGAAACGAAGGGAATTTGTGGAATTCCATTACTGAAAACAAATCAAGTACTTTCGTGGAAACAATTTCCTCAGGAGCATTTTGATAAAGTCATCATCACCTTGCCACCTTTCGATGGTGTTCTTGAATCCTTAACGAATTTGTTGAATTCCCTTTCGTATTCTCAGCTTGTTTTCACGAGTTCCACCGGTGTATACCTAGACAAAGATTCCTTGACGGATGAATCATCACCGACAAATGATACTAGTTTGGTTTTTCAAATGGAAGCGTGCATTCGTACACTTACGAAATCTAGGTACAATGTGCTTCGTTTGGCAGGTCATATCGGACCTAATCGACATCCAGTTCGTTTTTTCCTGCGTCATAGACGTGATATCCCCAACGGACAAGCCCCGGTAAACTTGATTCATCAAAAGGACATCATTTCAGCGATTATCGTTGTTTTAAAAGACGTAAAGCAAGATTCAATACATAATATTTGTTGGCCTGAACATCCAACAAAGGAAGAATACTACGGAAATCTCGTCCTTGAAATGGGCGAAGAAAAACTGAACTTTTTAGAGGGTAATCATGGCAAGAAAATTGATGGTAGTAAAATCACCCGTGAAACGAGGTTTGAATATGCTCATTCAATACACCAAATCAATGTTTTAGATTTGAAAAAAGACAACATTTGACCTATTTTTGCGTCTAAGTAAGTACATGAAGAATCTCTACCTTATTATTTCCTTTTTCATCATAACGAATAGTTATGCTTCACACATTATTGGTGGAGATATCTATTATGATTACTTGGGGAATAATCAGTATCGTTTTTTCATTACGTTATATCGCGACTGTAATTCAACCGGGGCGCAATATGACGATCCACTAGCCTTGACGATATACAAGGCAAACAATGTATTTTTCCAGAACATTCTTGTTCCTTTTCCTGGCAGTGTGATCTTGCCTATTAACTTTAACAATCCCTGCGCGACACCACCAAATAACATTTGTGTTGAACGAGCAATCTATACAACAGTGGTTACCCTTCCTCCGACACCAGGCGGGTACGATGTTTCCTACCAGCGCTGTTGCCGTGGACCGAACATCACCAACTTGTTGTTTCCTGATGATACGGGTATAACACTTACAACACATGTTCCAGGTTCAGATACTGGATTCACGGCAAATAGTAGTCCGCGTTTTACGAATTACCCTCCAGTTTTGCTCTGCAACAATGACGAGTTGGTGTTTAATCATGTAGCGACAGATCCAGATGGCGATCAATTGGTTTATTCCTTGGTTACTCCGTGGTCCGGAGCAAGTTCAACAAATCCACAACCGACCCAGGCTCCTGCGCCACCTTATTTTCCGGTACAATGGAATGGAGGGACGTTTAATGCCCAACAGCCTTTAGGGGCTGGTTCTTCTACCGTGATCGACCCAGTAACGGGAGTGCTCACCGTGAATCCAAACATGATTGGCTTGTTTGTGGTTGGTGTTTGCGTGAAGGAATACAGAAATGGTGTGTTGGTCGGACAAACGATCCGTGACTTCTTGTTCCGTGTTTTTGATTGCAATATTGTCATGCAGGCCTTGTTACCCTTGCAAACCCAACTACCAACGTTTGTTTCTTATTGTCAAGGATTGAATGTCCAATTTGTCAATAATTCATACGGAGGAACGAGTTACGCATGGAACTTTGGAGTCCCGAATATCACCTCGGATGTTTCCGCTCAATTTGCACCTAATTATACGTTCCCATCTCCTGGAAACTACAATGTTCAATTAATTGTTAACCCGGGAATGCCGTGTACAGATACAGCGTACATGAACATAATAGTAAATAATCCATTGAGCGTTTCGTGGTATTCTCAAGATTCTCTATGTGTGTTGGGGAACGACTTTGACTTTATCGCGAATGTATCTAATCCTGCTGCCAGTCTAACCTGGGTACTTGATCCGACAGCGAGTCAAACCTCTGGAACTGGAAATGCTGTTTATAACGTGAACTATTCTACACCTGGATTTCATACGGTAGAAATTATTGCGGACGATGGATTCTGTCAATTAAGTTATGTAGACTCAGTCTTTATTTTTGACGTTCCGACGAGTGCGATTTCCGTGCCTCTTTTGGTTGAATGCATTGGATTCACAGTGCCATTTGGTAATAACTCAAGCTCTGCAATAAATTATGCATGGGATTTCAGTTTGGGGTCGAATAGCGTTGGACAAAGCGCTTTAACAACCCCTACGTTTACCTTCCCGGCCCCAGGAATTTATACCCTACGTTTACCTTCCCGGCCCCAGGAATTTATACCGTTCAATTAATTGCAAGTTCTTTTTCGACGTGTTCTGATACTTCTGAGGTTCAAGTAACCATTAAAGAACCATTGGTTATGTCGGTCAGTCATACGGATTCTTTGTGTATTGATGAAACCTTTGATTTTCTTGCGACCGTTTCTGGACCGAGTAATGCCACTTTTCAATGGGATTTCGGAAACAATGCCACACCGAACAGTTCTGCGAATCTCAGCGTCCCAGGTGTTTCGTATTCACAGCCTGGAACGATGCCTGTTTACTTTATCGGACAATACGATAACTGTGTTGATACCATTCAAACAACTGTGCAGATTTTTGGTCATGCAAGCATCGATTTTATGTTTATCAATACACTTCAGTGTGCCCCATCACTTGCTCAATTTGTTAATTTAAGTCAATCTGACGTGCCTATTCAATATCAATGGAATTTTGGAGACGGAGCAACTTCTACCGCTGTGAATCCAAATCATATTTACTTAATCCCCGGAAATTATAGTGTGAGTTTGACCTTAAATCAGCTGTATGGTTGTATGGACACCCTTTTCTTGATGCAACAAGATTTGGTTACCGTTAATCCTTCACCAATTGCTGGGTTCATGGTCAATCCCGATAAAGTAGATGTCTGCACCAATACTGTTCAATTCATCGATCAATCGCAAGGGGCTCAAGGTTATCAATACATTTTTGATAGAAACGATTACACCTCGAACTTGGCAAATTTCTCACATGATTACGTCAATGAAGGATCGGATTACCCCATTCAAATAGTCACGAATCAGTATGGTTGTCGGGATACTGCTCGCCGAAGTGTTTTTGTTGAGCCGTTTTCGATTTACATTCCAAACACGTTTATACCAGATGAAAATGGACGAAATGAGTTGTTCAAACCGATTACTGATTTTGACATTGTTGCCTGGGAATTCCGAATTTACAATCGATGGGGACAGGTTATTTTTCAAACGAACGATCCAGCGCAAGCTTGGGATGGAAAGCTAAATGGTGTCATGTGTCAAGATGGCAATTACTCATACCTCCTGAAATTCCGATCATGTGACAAACCGTATATATGGCAACAAGTGGATGGATTTGTCAATTTGATTCGATAGCTTATTTACGAAGCACGAAATTTTGTCCTAAATAGACTTTTCGCACTTGTTCATCTGAGGCTAGTTCTTCCGCCGTTCCAGATTTCAAAATACTTCCTTCAAAAAGCAAATAAGCGCGATCTGTGATCGAAAGTGTTTCTTGCACGTTGTGATCGGTAATTAAAATCCCGATATTTCGTTTTTTAAGCTCCGAGATGATGCTCTGAATGTCCTCGACCGCAATGGGATCGACACCAGCAAAAGGTTCATCTAACAAGACAAACTTTGGATTCGTTGCAAGTGCACGTGCAATTTCTGTTCTTCGTTTTTCTCCTCCAGACAAACGGTTCCCTAGGTTTTTACGAACATGAGTGAGACTAAATTCCTCTAGAAGTTGTTCTAGTTTTTCAGAGCGCTCTTCTTTGGACATGCTGGTCATCTCTAGAATGGCCATAATGTTATCTTCAACACTTAGTTTTCGGAAAACAGACACTTCTTGCGGAAGGTATCCGATGCCCATTTGTGCGCGTTTGTACATAGGTAGTTTCGTGATTTCCACGTCATCTAAAAAAACGGACCCTTCATCCGGACGAACCAATCCGACCATCATGTAAAAGGAGGTAGTTTTTCCGGCTCCGTTTGGACCTAAAAGTCCAACAATCTCACCTTGTTCCACTTCCACAGATACGCCATTTACGACAGGTCTACCTTTGTATGTTTTACGAATATGTTGAGTGTACAATTTCACGTTACGAAGGTATTAAAAATTCAATGCATAGCGCGCTCGAATTCCAAATGGACTTTGTCCAGGAATAGGGTGAGTCATTCGCCAAACGACATCTACTCGGATCACTTTCAGAATATTTTCAATTCCAACAGAAGTTTCCATGTATGGAATTCCGTTAAAACGTTTTACAAAATCTGGGATTAACATGGCTTGCTCGTGTTTTTCACTAATGTCACCGTATAGGATACGACCGGTAGTGACCAAGCGAAGGTTTAATTTTTTCACTAGTGGAATTCGGTCGAAAAATAGTCCTTCCCAATGATTTTCAATAAATCCAGTAACGTATTTATCGCTAATAAATTCCATGAAATTTAATTTATTGAACGTACTCGTTAACAACCATAAAGATTGATTCCCCTCGTGTACTTTTAAGAATGGATAAGCCGTCGTTCCAAAAATATATCCTGCTGTTACACCATAGCGCATGCGTCCCAAGACTCCTAATTGCGTATTGTGTTCCATTTGAAACTCTAAGCGTTGGTAGTTGTATTCACTCCCAAAAACATTTTTCATTCCGATGATTGCTTGAAGTGAAAAAATGGGATACACAGATCTTAAGCTCGTTCGGTCAAAATATCCCGATAAAAATTCTTCTCCTTTGGTCCATCGGACGCGTCCAATGAATTCAAAAGTTTTAATGTTTGACACATTAACAGTGTCGAAATTGAGCACGCGTTGGTAATTGGCTAATCCGAGGGGAGTATAACTTTTCCACTCGAATCCACCGTAAAGGATGAGGTCTTTTTTAATGTCCTTTTCTAAGTTAACCCCAATTTTATTAACGAAGGTTAATTTATCAAATGGCGCCGTATTAAAAACAGTAGCGAAGGTACTTCCCATGGATGCGGCCGTGGGAGACTGTCCGATTTGTTCAATATCATAGGAATAGATACCCGTGAGCATTCCTCGTTTTTTTGGAGTAATGTTGTACCTTATTTTCCCCGCGTATTTCAGTTTGTCATCTCCAAAACCGTAGGCAACACGTCCACCAAGTTCAAGTCTTTTGGAGAAATCGTTTGAAGTTCTCAATGCGAAAGCCACACGGTAATTCTCTACTGGATTCTTACTGATTAAAGAGGTGGCGTTTCCAAGTTCAATTTTATTCAATTGAAAATACCCAGTGGTGGCGAAATACACCAGTTTTTTCATGGATTTATAAAAGCTCGTTTTACTGAGGGAATCGACCATTTCCTCAATGTGTTTTTCTTGAACATTTAGGGTAATGGGTCGGTTATTCTGCCAATATTCCTGGGAGCGTATTTTGGCACTATCACTTATTTCAACGGCGTTTGTCGTGTAAAAGGAATGGTCTTTCTCTTCGTTAATTACGAAGTCACTACGTTTGCTGTATTTCCTCCCATACATTCCAAGAATTTTGGATTCCTCGGTTAGACGAAATTCAAGAATTAAACGCTCTTCGGTTAACATCCAGACTTCATTTTGAACTTGTTCGAAGAAATGTTCGAAATACAGGTTTTGAATGTAATTTAAGTTTGCGTCAGGGGAAATGGATGCCTTGATTTGTTTCACTGCGTAGGTGGTGTCGTTGATCCACATTTCTCCAGTAAAAGCAAGATCTCCGGTTCGTTTCGGTTCAAAACGCAATTTATAACACCAATCTGACCCAATAAAGGTGGAGTCTTCTAGTACAAACTGATAATAAGTCCTAGCGAATGGGGCAAGCGGACTGATAAACGATTTATTGAAAAGGTCATAAATGTTGTCGTATACGTTTAGGTCCAAATACATGTCCCCAAGGAATTGATTCACTTGTACATTTTCTATACCAGTTATTTTCGTCGCATTTACAATTTCTTTCTTTTGTTTGGGTTGATTTTTAAAGTAGAAATCTGAAAGAGATTCTGTTAAAATGACTGGTAAATAGGTGTTCCCATCGCTGGTAGAATCGAGGTAATTCATGACGAGATCCATCCGTTTAACTAATCCATTTTGCTGAAATTTATCACCAAGATTGTTTAGGTCAAGTTGGATTTTATTGTAGAGTTTGTATTGATACGCGTCTAACTTTTCTTTATTGTTGATGGGTTTATTGGCAATGACCTTTTTATGCAGAGCAACAGCCGGTGATTCACTTGAAATCATCACCACCACATCCTTGTAATCCGTGGATTGAACGCGCATGGTGACATTTATTGTCTGTTCAATATCCTTTTTAATTTTTAAGGATTGAGTTTGAAAACCTATAAACTGAACACTAATTGAATCGGTCGCATAATAACTTTGAAGAAAGTAGGCACCCGTCGAATCGGTCAAGTCGCCAATTTTCGTCCCAACAAAGCGCACACGAGCGTAGGGAATTGGCTCACCCTTGTCGTCTTTTACATACCCTTTAACGGTAGTCGTTTGTGACAAGCCAATGAATGGAAGTAGGACTAAAAGTATGAGCAGAGATTTCATTCGGACTAATTAGTCTTTCTGATTTTTAGCAACTCGTTTCGCCACAAGTACACTGATTTCGAAAAGCAGGTAGATAGGGATGGTAACGATTACTTGCGATATCACATCAGGTGGTGTAATAATCGCAGCCAAAATCAAAATAACAACAACGGCATGTTTTCGGTATTTAATGAGGAATTCTGGGGTGAAAAGTCCAATCTTTACCAGTAAGTAAGTCACAACTGGCAACAGGAAGAACAATCCGGTATAAAAGACCGTGGATAAAATGGTACTCATGTAAGAGCTGATTGTGAAATCATTTCTGATTTTATCGGTGATTTGAAACGCACCAAAAAATTGCACACTCAAGGGGGCTACGACGAAATAACCGAAGAGAATACCTGTGAAGAAAAGAATGCTGACATAAAAGACGATTCCTTTAGCCATTTTGCGCTCTTTGAATTTTAGTCCAGGTTTAACGAAGGACCAAAGTTGATAGAAAATGTAAGGAAAGGCTAAGACAACTCCCCCCATGATACTCATCATTAAAGCGTATGAAAATTGACCAGACAAGGTCATGCTTTGAAAGTTAACGGGGATTTTATCGATACATACGTTTAAGTATTCGCACAAAAGCCTAAAGGTCACAAAATTCGGGTCCACCATGATCAGGAAAACACTTTCCATGATTTCCTTTTGGTAAATCCAAATAACAATGGCTAAAATGATCACTGCTACTGCTGAGCGCATGAGCCTCCAACGAAGTTCCTCTAAATGATCAAGAAAGGACATTTGCTTATTGTCTGACATGTTGCAAAAGTAGTGATTTTCTCTCTGCTACAAATGAAGTTTTTAGAACGTAAATTGTTTACGACCTGAACCCTCAACTTTGTTTAAAATTAACAGCTATGGAAAAGAAATTTGAATTGAAAGAAATGTGGTTTAATAATACGGATTCAGAAGTCGTATTAACGGGTATTTTACACAAAGAGTTTCTTCAGTATGACACGAAGGTTCGCATGCAAATAAGTAGATTGAATGCTTTGGTAAATTTACTTCAAAAAAACAACGATCAATTTGATCTTTACGATCATATGTGTTGTTTTAACTTAGGATTCGTTACCGAATACAACGTAGTACTACCAACTGAATTAAACCGAACGTTTACTCAGCGTGAATTGGAAGGGGAAGATTTAGTTCCGCTAAAGCAGATTCGTGCTTAAGGCTGGATGTAAACTGTTTCTTCGTTTACTTTTTCCGCTTCGATTTTAATAATCCCAGCGCCAGATTTGTTGCCTTTTTTTGCATCAATATCAAGAACTGCAACACCCGCTTGTCCAAGTTGGTAAAGTTCGTTGTAGTTAAACGTTGCCATCCCGTTCAAATTCGTGTAGGCAGTATCAAAAACAGCAACTTGTTGAGGTGTTCCTTGCGTATTCGTACCATATAAAACAACCATCGCATTACTCACACTTGCGTTGTTCTCATCCTTGATATAAATGTTAGCAACAGTATCTAATTTTTTTCTACATGAAGTAGAAACGATAACAGAAAGAATTGCTAGAACAATGATATTTTTCATCTCAGTTTAATTTAGTTCGGTAAGTATATTGTTTTAACTGTTGTGGTATGAACACGGCAACGAGCATAATCGTATGCTACTTTATTATTGTATTTAACAATGATATCAAAATACCCAGTGGTGTTTTCTTCACCGGAAACATTGAAGTACTGGTCCATATCAACAACCGCGAATCCAGAGGCATTCGAAAATACGGTGTCTACAAAAGGAAGTGTAGCAGGATTGGATTGTTGGTCACCAATGACGATTACTTTTGCACCGTCCATTAATTGATTGGATGATGAGCGAACAAATACCTTCAATACAGCAGGATCTTTGGACTCACAAGAAACACTGATAAGTATAACTAAGCTCAGTGTAAGTAGGTTAAAAAAGGTTTTCATATTGCTTCGAAAGTTTCAAATTTACATTATTTTTTTTAATTGCTCAAATAGCATCATTGTATCATTACAACTACACGATTTCGTTTTTCTTCTTCAATCTGTATCACTTGGTTACCGCTAAGGCCAAAATAAAATGCTTCAACCTTTAAGACTGCTACCCCAACTTGACCAGATTTATAGTATTTGTCCATGTCAAAGAACGCGAGTCCACCGGAATTTGTTGTTGTACTATCGTTAATAATGGCTAATTGATTTGTATTGGAGGTAGGTTCAACAAGCAACTTTACCTTGGCATTTTTTACGAGTTCTCCATTCGAAAATTGAACGGCAACCTCTAGTGTAGTTGGATCTTTTTTGTAGCAAGAACTGACCAACATGGAACTCAATAGAACAAGGGTAATAATTCCATCGGACAGCTTGATTTTACCAATAAAATTCTTGTACATTTGCATGTTTTGGACTGTTTTGCTATGAGTTAAACAAGTATTGGGTCCGAAAAGTTACACTATGTCACAAGAAAATGAATATTAAAGAAATTTTAGAAGCTGTTCATGCATTCGAAATTCAATCAGCAACTGATTTAGAAAACTTTCGAATTCAATTTTTAGGTTCAAAAGGTCAAATTAAAGACTTATATGGAGCGTTAAAAAGTGTTCCAAATGAAGATAAACGGGCAGTTGGACAACAAATTAATGAGGTTCGACAAATTGCCGAAGATAAGTTAGAATCCTTTAAACAGATGCTTTCACAAAGCGCATCTGCGATGGACAAAGAAGATTTGAGTAAGCCGGGTTCGGATGCTCAGATTGGAAGCCATCATCCGCTTTCACTCGTTCGCAAGGAAATCATCGATATTTTTAACCGCATTGGTTATGTCGTTTCCGAAGGACCCGAAATTGAGGATGATTGGCATAACTTTTCCGCGTTAAATTTCCCACCAGAGCATCCAGCAAGAGATATGCAGGATACCTTTTTTGTGGAAAAAGGTGAAGTGGAGATGGCGCTTCGTACACACACAAGTAGCGTTCAGGTTCGCGTAATGGAAAATTCTAAACCTCCGATACGAACAATTTCACCGGGGAGAGTATATCGAAATGAGGCTATCTCAGCCCGAGCACATTGCTTTTTTCATCAGATAGAAGGATTATATATTGACAAAGATGTTTCGTTCGCAGATTTAAAGCAAACACTCTTGTTTTTTGCGAAAGAACTATTTGGAGAAAAAGCCTCCATTCGTCTTCGCCCATCTTATTTCCCATTTACGGAACCAAGTGCAGAAGTGGATGTTTCCTGTACCTTGTGTCATGGTAAAGGATGCAATGTGTGTAAATATTCCGGTTGGCTCGAAATTCTCGGATGTGGAATGGTGGATCCAAATGTACTAGATGCATGCGGCATTGATTCAACAGTGTACTCTGGTTTTGCTTTTGGTATGGGAGTGGAACGAATTGCTCAATTAAAATACCGAGTGACAGATCTTCGACTATATTCCGAAAATGACATTCGTTTTCTAAAACAATTTACCCCTGGATCGTAATTATGGCATGGAATATCATTTCGGATAAGGATCAAATCCAAAAAATAATTGAGGCAAGTTCGGAAAAGCCTCAGGTATTCTTTAAACACAGCACGCGTTGTAGCATTTCTTCTATGGCCTTAAGACGCTTCGAAGGTTCTGGAATTTTGGATAGCTCGAACGTAGATTGTTGGTACTTAGATCTTCTATCTTACCGCGCGATTTCAGAGGAAATTGCAAGTCAAACAAAGGTTGTACATCAATCTCCTCAAGCCATTTTAATAATAAATGGACAAATGTGTTATGAAGAAAGTCATGGAATGATTGATGCGGATCAAATTCAACAAATTATAGCTTAGCGACATGAAAAAAGTTCTCGTTATTGTTCTTGTAATCGGTTTACTGGGAAGTTATTTGGTCCCAATGTTTATGAAGGAATCGCAGAATACGGAGGCTCCGTTTCAATTTGGTTTTTCGGATAACCTAGCGATCAAATATGGAGATGTGGTGATGATCCCAATTGAAACGAATGGAGAAGCAAAAAATGTTACCATCACCTTTGGAGGAAAGGTAATTCAGAAATTTGTTCAGCCTAAGGAAAAGCTAAGTGTTCAATTGGATTCCAAAAAATATCAAATAGGTGCATATGAAATAGAAATGCATGGAACGGATCATGAAGGGCAATTTTTTACCGAAATCCGCAATGTCCGAATTCTTTCCGATGTGACCCCAGAAAAATGGAAGCTTGAAATCGTCCGTCGGTTCCCGCACAACGAAAGCAGTTTCACCCAAGGACTTGCGTTCTCTGGCGAACAGATGTACGAAGGAACAGGGGATCCTAATCAAAATGGCTCATCGCTCGTAGCCAAAGTAAACTTAAATACCGGAGAAATTGGACAGAAAATCGGATTAGATGCAACGCGCTTTGGTGAAGGAATTACCATTCTAGGCGACCAAATCTTTCAACTTACTTGGTTAAATCACAAATGTCTTGTATACAATAAAGAAACCTTAGAATTACTCAAAGAATTCGATTATACAACGGAAGGTTGGGGGATATGTACAGATGGTAAATTTCTTTACATGTCTGATGGTTCTGAACGAATTTACGTCCGCAATCCGAAGAATTTCGACATCATCAAAACCGTTGAAGTGTATACAGATGAATTTGCGATTCCTCGATTAAACGAATTGGAGTTTGTAAATGGACTCATCTACGCAAATATTTGGACATCCAACGAAATCGCGGTAATTGACCCTCTTACAGGAAAAGTACTTGCGTTAATTGATGCCACTAATTTGGTGAACGAAGGAAAAGGAAATGGCGAGGTACTAAATGGCATAGCTTATCAGGCTAAATCGAATAAATTGTACATGACAGGAAAATTTTGGCCAACATTGTTCGAAGTGAAGGTCTTGAAGTAAATAATCTTTTCGTTTAAAATTTATTTAAGGTCCTTCGTTTGCAATTTTTTTTGGTTTTCTTCGTTTGAAAAATGGGAAATAAAATATGGAGCAGACAACAAAAGATTGGAATGAGTTAAAAAGCAACGACAGTTGGTCGATTTTTAAAATCATGTCCGAGTTCGTCGAAGGATTCGATCGGATGGCTAAAATCGGGCCTTGCATTTCGATTTTCGGTTCGGCTAGAACAAGTCCGGACAATCCTTATTACGCTCTAGGTGTTGAAATTGCTGAAAAATTTGCGGGCCATGGCTACGGCATTATAACAGGGGGAGGCCCAGGCTTGATGGAAGCTGCAAATAAGGGAGCGCAGAAGGCAAAGGGAAAATCCGTAGGACTCAATATTGACTTGCCATTTGAGCAAAATCACAATCCATTTATTGACCAAGAACACAACCTAGAATTCGATTACTTTTTCGTGCGAAAAGTGATTTTTGTGAAATATTCTCAAGCGTTTGTCATCATGCCAGGTGGATTTGGAACACTCGACGAGTTCTTTGAGGCAATGACCTTGATTCAAACAAAAAAGATTACCAAAAGACCAATCGTTCTTGTTGGCACATCCTATTGGACAGGGTTGTTGAAATGGGTAGAAGAAACCATGTTGTGGAAAGAAAAAAATATTTCCCCTGATGATTTAGCTTTGTATAAATTGGTCGATACAGCTGATGAAGCGGTTGAATACATCGAGGATTTCTACCGATCCCATGCACTATCTCCAAATTTCTGATTATTTAACGAAAAGGAAAGATTAACTTTGACTATTGAAAACTGAAAAACTGTGTTCCAGAAAATTAAAAATTTTATTCTAACAAAACACTTCCTCAAGCATATCGGATTGGTGATTTTGTTTTATTTAGTTATCGTTTTCGCAACGGTGATCTATTTAGATTTAGCGACAAATCACGGTGAAAAAATTGCCGTTCCCAATTTTGTTGGTATGAACGTAGAAGAAGCGAAAAAGAAAATCGAAGAACTCGACTTGCAATACCAAATTCTCGATAGCATTTACAACCCTAAAATGCCAGAGGGAACGGTACTTGAACAATTGGTTGAACCCACAGGGATCTCTAGGGTGCATGTGAAATCTGGTCGCATCATTGGATTGAGATTAACAAAAAGGACGCAAATGGTGGAAATGCCTAGTCTGGTGCACAAACAATTGCAGTTTGCTGAAAGTATTCTCGAACAACGCGGACTTCGATTTAGTATTCAATACCGACCAACTAGCGAGGCGAATGGCTCTGTACTAGACCAATTATTCCGTGGAAGAAGAATCAAAGAGGGTGAACGTATTCCAATTGGTGCAGTTGTAACATTAGTAGTGGGTCAAAATGATCAAGGTGAGCCAATTACCATCCCGAATCTTGTCGGACTTACAATGGCAGATGCACGCTTCATTATGGATACCTTAGGTGTAACATCTTACAATTTTGTTTGTCCTGATTGCAGTACATCTCAAGACTCCTTGGCTGCGATCATCTTTAGTCAAACGCCAGAATTTATTGACGGGTCTACTGTGTTTAAATCAACGCAATTTACACTGTCCATGAAACGCAATTTTTCAGATATCGAAAACCCTGAATAACATGAAACTGTTTTTTATTTTTTGTTTAATCACCGTGACTTCTTTTGCACAACAAATGGAAGTTGGTCCGATAACACGAAATTTTGATCTTCAAGCAAAACCCGCACAGACAAAGTCGGGAATTACGAACATAGACAGCACGTTCATTTACATTTCTGATACCCTTAACTTGCCGTTTTACGATGATTTTTCCTCTAATAAATTCCAAGTTTACGACGCACAATTCAATGACCCGGGAGTCACAAGTCAACTTTTTTATCAGTTGCTAAATCCAGCGACGATGTTGCCCTTTAGTCCACTCGCAAGTTTCACCAACGGAGCTACCTTTAAACGAACATACGATAGCACTACCGACACCTTCATTGATAGTGTTTTTGCGACGATTTCAGTGAAAGTGGGTGATTTCTCATCGTACCCCATCAATTATCAAACGGAAGATTTGTATCCACCTTATTACATCTATGACACCGTGGGTGTCCCCGATGTGAGAGATACCATTTGGGTAACGAATCCAACCTACTTTCAAGATTCTGCTCGTGTCTTTTTCTCAACCTTGGTGGATCAAAATGCACATTGGTTGGATCGCCAAGCGTATTTAAATGAACGATTTGGATACAATCCAAGGTCCTTAGGTGTTGTTACATTTGATGGATTAGATGAATTCGGCTATCCGTACCAAATAGGAAATGCAACAACGAACTACGCGGATCGACTAACGAGTAAGCCATTGAATTTAGGTGGTTTAACTGCTTCGGATTCCGTTTATCTTTCTTTTCTTGTTCAACCAGAAGGGCTAGGAGATATTCCCGAAGCAGGAGATTCATTGGTACTTGAATTGTATGCCAAGGATTTGGATCAATGGTTTAGAGTTTGGTCCATTAATGGAGACACGACTTATGATTTCAAATCTGTACACATTGCGGTGAAAGATGCAAAGTACTTCAAAAAAGGATTTCAGTTTAGGTTTAAAAATTACGGATCTTTAGCTGGTGCCTTAGATCATTTTCACATTGACTATGTTCATCTGCGCACACAATCTTTTTTAGCAGATACTTTGTTCAAAGATTTCGCCTTGGTTTATCCGCTGAATACCTTATTAAAGACCTACACATCTGTTCCTTGGGATCACTACAAGCAATCTACACAGAACAACATGAGTGACGCGTTAAAAGTAATGGTGCACAATGGGAGTCCAAACCCGGAAAATTACCAAAACGGAAACATCGTTTTTGGTCAAGGCGCTACGAATTACGGAAACTTCACTTTACAAGGATTTAATTTGGCGGAACAGCAAATTAATTATGCTCCAAGAAAGACACATACCTCTTTTCATGATTTGACATTGGGAGCGGAATTCCCTAAAAATTTAGTAGGTAATGAGCAAACATTTGAGGTCACAACAACGGTAAATGCTCAATTCCCGAATGATGTAAATAATGATCAGTCTACCTTTACGCAACATTTCTACAACTACTACAGTTACGACGATGGCAGTGCCGAGGCAGCTTTTGGACCAACCGGAGTACAATCAAGACTAGCCATTTCATATGAAGCATATGAGCCAGATTCTTTAATTGGAATCGCGATGCACTTTGTCCCTTCAGTGACCGATGTTAGTAACAAATTGTTTTTAATGACAGTTTGGGCTGATGATGGAACAGGAAATCCTGGACAAGTGCTTTATGAAGATGACGTGTTTAATACGCGAAGTCCGATTTACGGATCGAATCACAACATGTTTATTAAGTACTATTTTCCGGACACGATGAAGGTAGCTGTTCCAACGAAATTTTTTGTAGGCTGGAGACAATTAGACCAACAACGATTAAACTTAGGCTTGGATAGAAACATCGACCAATCCGATAAAATAAAATTCAGTGTCGACGGTGGTGGTTCATGGATGACTTCTCCTTTTGAAGGTAGTGCAATGATGAGGCCCATTTTCTCCACTTCATTGGATCCTATTTTGGGAATAAAAACGAATGCATCCCTAGCCAACTTTTCTTGCTATCCGAACCCGGTAACAGAAGCGTTACATTTTCAAAGTGAAAGTCCCTTGGAAAATGAAAGAAAGTTCATTTTTGATGCTGCAGGACGCTTGATTCTTGAAACGACAGAAAACACGGTTTCCTTTGTTGGTTTTCAGACGGGAATCTATTTTGTTTCCATTCCTTCCATTTCACCAAAACCAGTTAAGATCATTAAACAATGACAGAGGAACAGGTTGTTGACCTCGAGAATGAAGAGGAAGAACTCTTTGAACACCATCGATTTAAAGCTGATCCAGGACAAGAAGCGATTCGAATTGATAAATTTCTTATCGACAGAATGGCCAATACCTCTCGGAACAAAATCCAAGTGGCCGCAAAAAACGGAAACATTCTCGTCAACGGAACAAAAGTCAAACAAAATTATAAAATCAAACCTGGTGATGAGGCATCCATTGTTCTTCCTTACCCAGTTAGGGAAATTGAGTTAATTGCTCAAGATATTCCCATAGAAATTGCTTACGAAGATGAGGACTTACTTGTCGTGAATAAACCATCGAACATGGTTGTTCATCCGGGATATGGGAATTACTCTGGAACATTAGTGAATGCCTTAGTTTATCACATTCAAAATTTACCATCACCTCCAAAAGACTATTACGGCAGACCAGGACTGGTTCATCGCATTGATAAGCATACGACTGGATTGCTCTTGATTGCCAAAACAGAAATAGCCTTAATTGAATTGGCAAAGCAATTTTACAATCGTACAACAGAAAGACGTTATCATGCCCTCGTTTGGGGTGATTTAGAGGCTGGAGGGACCATTGAAGGTCACATTGGTCGTTCCTTGAAAAACCGAAAAGTGATGGCCGTTTATCCGGATGGCGCTCATGGTAAATCAGCGATTACCCATTATAAAGTTTTGGAACGATTTGGCCTAGTAACACTGATCGAATGTAAACTAGAAACCGGACGCACCCATCAAATTCGCGCACATTTTCAATCCATAGGACACCCCTTATTTAATGATTTAGAATATGGGGGAAATAAAATCGTAAAAGGTACTAGGTCTGCTAGTTACGAACGCTTTGTTCAAAATTGTTTTGACTTATTGCCAGGACAAGCTTTACATGCAAAGACACTTGGATTTATTCAGCCATCTTCACAGACTTACCTTGAGTTTGACTCTCAACTGCCTGAGGGCTTTGCAGAACTCGTAGAACGCTGGAGGAACTATTGTTCGGATTTTAAATAAATATTTCTTATTTTTGCTTTCCTTGGATGCATATCTAAGCTTAAACCACGCTTTATGAAACAATTTTTTATTTTAGCATTACTTACGCTTTCCTTTACTCAGGTTGCCTTTGGACAAAATGTACCAGAACCTAAATACATTAGAAAAGCAAATGACACGTATTATTCTGGCAACTATTTTGAGGCCATAAAAGTGTGTCAAGATGCATACAAAACGCTTGGATACAAAGGCACGATCCGTCAAAAAGGCGACATGGCTTACAAAATCGCCGATTCTTACCGCAACATGCAAGTGTATGACAAAGCAAACGAATGGTACGGAACATGTATCGAGTTAAAATATTTCGATGTTGTTCCGGAAGTATATTTCTATCGTGGTGACATGCAACGCATGTTAAAAGAATACGATAATTCACTTAAAAGCTACCGTGAATACAAAAGAATCGCACCAAATTCGCGCACTAAAGAATTGGAATCCGCAATGGCAGCGATTGAAAAATACCGTGATTTTGAATCGGAAGAATCTAATTACGTTATCAAATGTGAGGAGAAAATTAACTCAAAACAATACGACATGTCTCCATCATTCGGCGACAAAAAAGGAAAAACGATTTACTTCGGAACAAGTAGAGATGAAGCTACTGGTGCTGATCGCGATCCAATTTCAGGTCAAAAATACATGGATATCTACAGCGCTGAGTACGATGTAAATGGTAATCCAACAAATGTAAAATCAATTGATACCAAAGGTGTTGTCAATACGACACAAAACGAAGGAACAGCTTGTTTCGATTCCAAAAAGAAGAAATTATATTTCACACGTTGTCCAAACGCTGAAAAGATGGATTTAGGTTGTGAAATTTGGACAGCAGACTTAAGCGGTGAAGACTTTGAAAATCCAATGCGAATTTCATTAAAAACGAATGACACGGTTTCTGTTGGACATCCTTGTTTGACTCCAGATGACATGATGTTGATTTTTGCATCTGACATGACGGAAAGTGCAAACGGAGAAAAAAGCTTTGGTGGACGTGATTTGTGGTATGTTACATATGACAAGCGTTCTAAAATGTGGGACTCTGTACCTCACAACATGGGACCAATGTTCAATTCTGCAGGAAATGAATTGTTTCCTTCTATTGGACCAAAAGGACAACTTTACTTTGCAAGTGATGGACTTCCAGGAATTGGTGGTTTAGACATCTTCGTTGCACAACGTGAAGGAGAAGAAAACAAATGGACAGGAACTAAAAACATGGGAGTTCCTTTCAATTCTCAAGGTAACGATTATGGAATGTGTGACTTTGACGGCCGAACAGGTTTCTTTACGTCAGAGCGTAAAACATCATCTAGCAACGAATATACTTCCGATATCTGGAGTTATTCAATTCCACCTAACATGTATGACCTACGTGTGATTGTATATGAGTCAGGTAAGAAAACGAAAAAGTTAGCTGGAGCGAAAGTTACGGTAACCGTTTCTGATGGTACAACATGGGAAGGAACAACAGATGCTAGAGGAAAAGTTAGTTGGAATGAGAAAGCTGACAAAAAAAGCAGATGGATTCTTGTAGGAAAAGATTACACATTGAAAGCTGGTAAAGAAGGATACTACGAAGATAAACGTGGTGCCAAATTTAGTACTGTTGGACTTGATCAAAGTCAAACGTTCATCTTGGAAATGCCTTTGTTACCAATTGGTGAGATCCGCACACCGGAGGTTCGTTACCCAGTTAGTCAATGGACATTCATTAACGATGCAACATGTATGAGTTTGGATTCATTGAAATTCTTAGATAGTATGTTAAGAGAATATCCAAACATCACGATAGATTTATTCTCTCACACGGATGCACGTGATACAGATGTGAAAAACCAAGTATTGTCCGAGAATCGTGCGAAAGCAGTTTACAAATACCTAGTTGAACAAAAAGGATTAGATGCACGTCGTATTCGTCCTGTAGGTAAAGGAGAGTCTGAACCAGCAACATGGGAAGATGAAAATGGACAAAAAGTTATTTTAACGGAAGCTTACATTAACCAGTTTAAAACTAGCGATCCAGCGAAATTCCAGAAATTACATCAAATCAATCGTCGCACAACAGCAAAAATTACAGGAACAGATTTCAATCCTGCAACAGCGCCACCGGCGAATCCAGAATATTCGGTGTTTAAACCACTTCCAAGATAAGAGAAAGGCGTTCAATTGAACGCCTTTTTTTTGTAACTTAAAGTAATCAAATCAGATTACTTTGCTCGAAATTCACTTACAACAACTTTGGTCCGATAAGCGACTGCCTTTTCATGCCTTTCATTTAACGAATGGAAGCCCAGTAGAAATCTGTCAACCGGGCACATGGAACAAGGTAGGAAGTGGCCCGGATTTTCAATTGGCAAAAATTCGTTTCGAAGGGTTGACATGGTTCGGTTCCATAGAATTTCATGTGAAATCTTCCGATTGGTACAAACATCAACACCATACAGATCAAGCCTACGAAAATGTCATTCTACATGTCGTTTATGAGTACGATCAACCCGTTTATTCAAAACAAGGGATACTACCAACCCTCGAATTGAAATCTTATTTGATAGGTGAATTTAAATTCCCAACGAACTATAGTTGGAAAATAGACTCAGTAATTCATTGCAAACAGCGAATACAGGAGTTTCAGCATCAATTTCAGGTAATGCAACATGAAGCGATCAAAACACGCTTAGAACGGAAGTATGCCTTGGAATACTCCTTGGAGTCAAACACGCTGAATGTTTATGCCATCATTTCCAAAGCATTTGGTACAAAAAACAATAGTTTGTCCTTTGAACTTTTAACACATCAAATCCCTTTATCGCATCATTTCAATCATACTGAAGAAGAAATTCTAGAAATGGTCTTTAAGAATGACCAAGGATGGAAAGGTCGAAACTTACATTTAACAAAGAAACTTCAAGCTAGAATCACTTCTTGGAACAAATTTATTCGATGGGTTTTCAATGAAAACAGAGCTGAATTAACGGAATCTGATTGGAAAGAGGGCTTTGAACAAGCTCAAATCAACAGCAAATTACTACGGAATAATTTGTTAATCAATGCCAAACTATATCTAGACTTATACGTGTTTCGTGTGCAGAATAAGAAACAAAATGGCATCGTTCATTCACTGAAATTCTTACAATCGCTTCCCCCAGAATCCAATCGAATTACCTCGATATGGAAAACAGTTGGTATTGTAGCTAAAAATGCCCTAGAGACACAAGCTAATCTCGAAATTTATCAGCAATTTTGTACGCGTAATAAATGCTTAAATTGTAGCGTTGGGCAACAAATAACGAAAAAATGAGACGTCTTCTTCAGAAAATAATCTTTTTCTTTGAAATGCAATCCTTCGGAGTTTGTGAATGGTGGGCGCGAAGACTTGGGTTTAAAACGAGTAAAGTTCGACTTGCTTTTATTTATGTTTCGTTCATTGGACTCGGAACTCCAATCATTGTGTATTTGATCATGGCCTGGATACTCGAACACAAACACTACTTTAAGCTCCAACATAAACAGAAAAAATCTATTTGGGACTTATGAGAATTCTCATCACTGGAAGCAATGGACTACTCGGACAAAAAATAGTGTCCCAGTTACTTCGATCAAAGCGCTTATTTTTAGCCACATCGTTGGGTCAAAATAGAAATCAAGATTGTCCGGAAGCGTATTACACTCAAATGGATATTTGCAATGAGTCAGAAATTGCCACTGTTTTTGCAGCGTTTCAACCAACACATGTGATTCACACGGCTGCAATGACCAATGTTGACACCTGTGAACTTGATCCTGAGTCATGCCAAAAAGTGAATGTTGATTCTGTAAAACTACTCGCAGCACAATGCCTGGAATCCAATTGCCACTTTCAATTGCTCTCCACAGATTTTGTATTCGACGGACTCACGGGAAATTATGTAGAAACAGACTTGCCGAATCCATTAAGCGTTTACGCAGATTCAAAAGTTCAAGCCGAAGCAATTACGCAGCAACTACCTGGTTTGAGTTTCTCGATCGTTCGAACCATCATTGTTTATGGTACGGGAAACAATTTGTCCCGTTCCAACATTGTTGTTTGGGCTAAAGAAGCCTTGAAAAACGGACAAGAGTTGACCATTATTGATGATCAATTTCGCGCTCCGACATGGGCGGATGACCTTGCCTGGGCTTGTATTCGCATATGTGAATTAAATGAACAGGGGATTTTTCACATCGCTGGACCCGAAACGATATCCATCTTTCACCTAGTAGAACGCATTGCTCAATTTTATCAATTACCAATGAGTCAAGTGAAAAGAACAGATAGTTCCACGTTGAATCAACCCGCGAAACGACCACCGAGGACCGGTTTTGATTTAACAAAAGCGAGAACGATTTTAGGTTATTCACCGAAAAAACTCGAAGATACCCTCGATTTACTTTAATGACCTCCGTTTTCTACAATTAATCAGACGAAGTACTTTTATCTATTGCTGTTTTCATTGAAAATGATATATTTGTTTTCACTAAATTCATGCTATGTCACTTTGGAGAAAAAAATCACTTGTAGATTTATTGGCGCAAGCCGAAAATAGTCAGATGAAACGCACCTTAGGTGCAGGTAGTCTAATTGCATTAGGAATCGGTGCCATTATTGGTGCTGGATTGTTCGTTCGTACCGCAGCGGCTGCATCAGAAGCGGCAGGATCAGGTGTAACGATTTCGTTTATTATTGCGGCGATTGGCTGTGCTTTAGCTGGACTTTGTTACGCGGAATTCGCATCGATGATTCCAATCTCAGGAAGTGCTTACGCATATTCTTTTGTTACAATGGGAGAATTAGTGGCATGGATCATTGGTTGGTCCTTGATTATGGAATATGCACTCGGTGCAGCAACCGTTTCCATCGCCTGGAGTGAGTACCTCAATAACCTCCTCGGAAATGCCATACCTTATGAATGGTGTCACTCACCGTTCGAAAGCATGTACAAGGTTTCTCAAGACATGGTGGCACAAATTCAAGCATTACCTGGACATTGGGAGGGAATTGAAAAAGGAATTTTAAGTGCAGCTCAATACGAGAACTTGCCTGCGGATATCATGAGCAAAGTTTCTATTACAAGTGGATTTATTAATGCTCCGGCCTTGATTATTCTATTGGCATTAACTTTATTATTAATCAAAGGAACAAAAGAATCAGCAACTGTTAATGCAATCATCGTGTTCGTTAAAGTAGCAATCGTATTGGTATTTATCATCATTGGATGGCAGTTTATTAAGCCAGAAAATCATACTCCTTACTTAATCCCAGAAGGTACATTTGGACACGAAGGATTCTTTAAATGGGGTTGGGGTGGCGTTCTTGGTGGCGCTGGAATTGTATTCTTTGCATTCATTGGTTTTGATGCAGTAAGTACGACAGCGCAAGAAGCGAAAAACCCAAAACGCGATATGCCTATTGGAATCCTTGGATCTTTGGCTATTTGTACGGTTCTCTACATCCTTTTTGGACACGTATTGACAGGTGTTGCAAACTGGAGTGAATTCGCAACAGCAGGAAAAGAGGCATCTGTTTCCTATGCAATCAAAACATACATGGCTGGTTACGAATGGTTAGGTACCGGTGTGACCTTGGCAATTTTAGCTGGATTCTCTTCTGTTATCCTTGTCATGTTGATGGGACAAAGTCGTGTGTTCTTCTCCATGAGTCAAGATGGATTGATTCCAGCAGCTTTTGGGAAATTACATCCGAAATTCCAAACACCATATATCGCTAACTGGATGTTGTTCATCTTCGTAGGAGCATTCGCTGCCTTTGTACCAGGAAGTGTTGCGGGAGACTTAACGTCTTTCGGAACCTTGTTCGCATTTATCCTCGTTTGTGTGGGAATTTTAATCATGCGCAAAAGCAATCCTGAATTAAAGCGTCCATTTAAAACGCCATTGGTGCCATTGGTGCCGGTTCTAGGTATTTTGGTGTGTGCTGCAATGATTGTGTCATTAGACATCGCAACATTGCAAGCAGCAGCGTTATGGATGGCACTAGGATTAATTATCTATTTCACTTATAGCCGTAGAAATTCACATTTACACCCGAAAAAATAAACGATTAGGGTCTTATTGAAATACAATTCGAAACTGTCTTCTCCTCTCGAGAGGACAGTTTTGTTTTAACTAAACAGAACGACTATGGAATCAAAATTAAAACAATCACTCGGACTATTAGATGCCACACTTTTGGTGGCTGGATCCATGATTGGTTCGGGAATATTCATTGTTACCGCTCCAATGATGCGCGATATTGGTTCTGCCGCATGGATGATTGTTCTCTGGGTACTTACCGGCTTAATTACCATTTTTGCTGCCTTGAGTTACGGTGAATTAGCTGGAATGATGCCAAATGCTGGTGGACAATATGTGTACATACAACGGGCATATGGAAAAATGATGTCCTTTCTTTACGGGTGGACAGTCTTTACCGTCATACAAACGGGAGTCATTGCCGCAGTTGCCGTCGCTTTTGCAAAGTACGCAGGTGTATTCTTCCCCGTATTGAATGATGACTTTTTAGATACATCTTTAGTTACGGTTTCCTACGGACAATTAGTCGCGATTGGAAGCATCATAGTGTTGACAATGTTGAATTCACGAGGTGTTCAAAATGGGAAAATACTTCAATTGATTTTCACGGCGGCTAAGTTATTCGCCTTGTTCGCCTTGATTGTGTTAGGTTTGGCCATTGGATTAAAAACAGATGTGTTTATGCAGAATTTTGATCACATGTGGGATGCCTACAAAACCATTCAATTACCAAGTGGGGAGTTAGATACCATTCCATTATCTGGATTTGCATTAATGGGAGCATTAGGTGCGACAATCATCAATTCATTGTTTTCATCAGATGCATGGAACAATGTGACCTTTATTGCAGGGGAAATAAAAGACCCGAAAAAAAACATCCCGAAAAGTTTATTTTTTGGAACCACCATCGTGACCATTATTTACATTTTGGCCAATCTAGCTTATTTGGCTCTTTTGCCGAAAGGTGGAGATCCTACAGCAGCAGATGCTGTTGGACAAGGAATCATGTTTGCGGCAAACGATCGG
This sequence comes from Bacteroidota bacterium, assembly GCA_041172545.1. Taxonomy (GTDB): domain Bacteria; phylum Bacteroidota; class Bacteroidia; order Flavobacteriales_D; family Crocinitomicaceae; genus UBA952. Next base: position 27,639 of record JBEDJV010000003.1, read on the forward strand.
GTAGGAGCAGGCGCTGCATCCGTTATTTTTGGTGGATTAGGAATAACCATGATGGCAGCATTAATTATGATCTCCACCTTCGGATGTAACAACGGACTTATTTTGGCCGGTTCGCGTCTGTTTTATGCGATGTCATCCGATGGATTATTCTTTAAACAAGCCAAAAAATTGAATCAATTCAATGTGCCTTCAATGTGCCAAGCGTAGCGATGTGGATTCAAGGAATTTGGGCAAGTATTTTATGCTTATCCGGAAAATATGGCGATTTACTCGTGTATAGTACGTTTGCAAGTCTTTTGTTTTATATCCTTACGATTTTTGGGATTTTCATTTTGCGGAAAAAAGAACCGGAAACGGAGCGTCCATATAAAGCATTCGGATACCCGATTATTCCCGCATTGTACATACTCATTACCTTAGCGATTTGCATTGACTTACTTGTCTATGATTTAAGAAATGCAGGAATGGGCTTGCTTATCGTTCTTATCGGTATTCCTGTTTATTTCATTGCGGATAGAAAAAAGAGCTAACTGATATACT
>JBEDJV010000004.1:0-19533 GCA_041172545.1 Bacteroidota bacterium
TAAAATGTCCTTTCCAGGAGGTAAAAAACCAAAAATGATATGAGATCAATTTACTCCTTTTTCATCCTACTGAGTTTTGCCCTTTTTATTGATTCATGTGGGGGACCCGCAAAAACCGATAAAAAAACGGAATTGAAAACCAGCATCAAGCAGATGGAAGATTCCATTATGGTCATTCAAAAAGATCCGGTTGAAGCGGCTAAAATGCCAAGTTTGACCAATATTGAACTCATTAATCGTTTGTTGGCTTACTATCGTGCCTATCCAGAGGATTCTTTTTCTGCAGATTGTTTGTTTAAAGTACACATCAAATACAGTGATTTACAAGCATATGAGCAGTCTGTCGCTTATGGGGATACCTTAATTCAATTGTTTCCAAATTACGCGAATAAGGATTTTTTATTGGAAAGTTTGGCGAGTACATATGATGTCCTTATTGAACCTCGTGATGCTGAAAAGGTAAAGTATTACTACGAACTTTTGTTGAAGGAGAAAATCAAAGCATCGAAACGCAAGGACATTGAAAACCGTCTCAAGCATATTGACATGGACTTCTTCGAGTACAGTCAATTCCAAATGGGTGCGAAATAATTACAGTCCTAAGTCTTTAAAGAAATCAGGATAGGACTTTGCCACGCAGGAGGCATTGGTCAGTTCAATGGAATTTCTTGAAATACATCCCAAGATTGTGGCAGCCATGGCAATGCGGTGATCATTATGCGTATTGATTTCACCTCCTTGTACTGTTCCAATTCCGTGAATGTGAATGTCAGTTGAATCAACTTGAAAAGCGATTCCAAATTGCTGTAAAACCTCGCACATCACCATTAAGCGATCTGATTCCTTGTTTTTCAGTCGATCGACTCCGCTAATTTTCGATGTGCCAATTGCCGCACAGGCTAATACGACAAGTATGGGGAAGATATCCGGACAATCCGTGATGTTTATTTCGAAGGGAGTTTTCGTTTTTGATTCGTGGACCAAAAGCACTTCCTTTTCCCAGGTAATTGTTGCGCCGAAATCTTGAATCGCTTGAAGGATTTGTCGATCTGCTTGAAGAGAATATTGATTTAGTCCATGTAATTCGACTTTTCCCGAAATCGCTGCACCAACTATGGGATTTGCCGCACCACTCCAATCACCTTCGATGTCAACCTCTGAACAGTGGATTTCTTGCGCGCCTTTCATGAAAAAGGTGTCTTCTGTTAATTCGTCTATGCATACACCGAAATTTCGCAAACGAGCAAGGGTCATTTGAAAATAAGGTTTGCTTTTTAGTCGTTCAATGGTAACGAACGTATCATTTTTTAGCGTGGACGCTAATAAGAATAAGCCACTAATCGCTTGTGAACCTGTTTCTCCATTCACGGTTAATTTCTTGACCTGTATACTTCCTGAAACATGGATGGGTAATTTATTTCCATTCGATTCCACATCGAAGCCGAGTTGTTGTAGGATGTGGCATACGTGTGAGTGGTCACGTTGAAGTAAACTTCCTGTTCCGTTTAGTGTTAGATTTTTCGTGAAAGCCATTCCAACGAATGCTAAGGTTCGAAGAGCAAATCCACTTTCTTGAACGTTTAAGCTGATGCTTTCTTGTTGCAAGAACGAAGTGGGATAAATCGTAGACGATTCTTCTTCGTAACGTGCGCCTAATTCTTGAAGGCAATTCAACATCGCACGTAAATCTTCGGAATGATCCAAGCCATTGATTTTCGTTGGATTATTCGAAAGCGATGCTAAAATCAGACAGCGTTGCGCATCACTTTTGGAGGCATTTGAATGAATGACATGTTGAAAATGAAAAGGATTAATCGTGGTCATTTTTCGACAAAATATCTGATTGAATACGAATCGAGTCTTGGTGAATCAACTTAAATAGTTGCGTAACAAATTCTTCAGAAATCCCTTCTGAACTTGCTTTTAGCACATTGTTTCGAAGAGCTTCTTCCCATCTATTTGATTGAAGGATGACGTGGTTTTTATCCTTTTTAAACTTTCCGATTTGTTCTGAAATTCGCATTCGGTTTTTCAATAACTGAATCAATGATTCATCTGTCTGTGTTAACTGATCGCGAAAAGCCAACATCGCATCCTCATCAATTTCTGCTCGATTTCGAATGGTCAATGACCGCAAAAGTTCTTTTAACTCCGCTGGTGTAATTTGTTGTTTAGCGTCTGTCCAAGCGAGAGAAGGAGTGACGTGAGATTCGATCATCAATCCGTCGTAATTTAAGTCCATTGCTTTCTGTGCCAAAGGCTGTAGCAAATGCGCTCTTCCACCAATGTGGGATGGGTCACAAATCAATGGAATTCCGGGTAATTCTTGTTTTAAATCGATGGGAATTTGCCAATTCGGATCATTTCGATACAATGTCTTTTCATACACGGAAAATCCACGGTGAATCGCACTTACATCTTCAATTCCAGCCTTCAAAATGCGTTCAATGGCTCCAATCCATAGTTTTAAGTCTGGATTCACCGGATTCTTCACCATGACTTTGATGTTGGTCCCTTGAAGGCATTCGGCGATTTCTTGAACGGTAAATGGATTAACGGTTGAACGTGCACCAATCCAAATCATATCGAATTTGTTTTTGAGCGCCAATTCGACGTGTTCTGCTTTTGCGACTTCGGTTGCTATTTTCAAGCCGTACGTGTCTCTTACTTCACACATCCATGAAATACCCACGTCTCCAATTCCTTCGAATTCACCTGGACGCGTTCTGGGTTTCCATATTCCAGCGCGATAGTAATCGATGCCAACTTCGGACAATCCACGTGCTGTCTCCAAAACTTGTTCTCGGGTTTCCGCGCTACACGGACCAGAAATCACTAATGAATTTACTGGAATCATACCTTTAAGTGTACAAAAAAGGGGAACGAATTCCCCTTGTGATTATTTAGCGTAATTAACTGATCTTTTTTCTCGAATGACGGTCACCTTGACTTGTCCTGGATAGGTCATTTCGGTTTGAATGCGCTGGGAGATGGTAAATGAAAGTTCTTCAGAACGTTGATCAGATACTTTCTCAGCTTCAACAAGAACGCGAAGTTCTCTTCCTGCTTGAATAGCGTATGCACTAGAAACTCCTTCATAGGATAAAGCAAGGTTTTCTAGTTCTTTGATTCGTTTGATGTATGCTTCAACGATTTCACGTCGAGCTCCAGGACGTGCACCTGAAATGGCATCACATACTTGAACGATTGGTGAAATTAACGTTGTCATTTCGATTTCATCGTGGTGAGCTCCAATGGCATTCAACACATCGCCTTTTTCACCAAATTTCTCAGCGATTTTCATCCCTAAGATAGCGTGAGGCAATTCTGGTTCTTCGTCCGGAACTTTACCAATATCGTGTAATAATCCTGCACGTTTCGCCAATTTAACATTGAGTCCAAGTTCAGCTGCCATGATCGCACATAAATTCGCAACCTCTCTGGAGTGTTGTAGTAAGTTTTGTCCATAAGAAGAACGGTATTTCATTCTTCCAACCATGCGCATCAATTCTGGATGTAGTCCATGAATACCCAAATCGATACATGTACGACGTCCCGTTTCAGCAATTTCTTCATCCAATTGCTTACGTGTTTTCGCTACCACTTCTTCGATACGTGCCGGGTGAATACGTCCATCAGATACCAGTTGATGTAACGATAAACGTGCGATTTCACGTCTTACCGGATCAAAACAAGAAAGGATAATTGCTTCCGGCGTATCATCAACGATGATTTCAACACCTGTTGCCGCTTCCAAGGCACGAATGTTACGACCTTCACGTCCAATGATTCTTCCTTTTACTTCATCAGATTCGATGTTGAATACAGAAACTGCATTTTCAACGGCCTGCTCTGTTGCGACACGTTGAATGGATTGAATGACGATTTTACGTGCTTCTTTGTTGGCATTCAATTTCGCTTCCTCGGTAATTTCTTTGATGGTAGCCATGGCAGCAGTGCGCGCCTCGTCTGTCAGAGCAGTCATCAAATCTTTCTTCGCGTCCTCTGGACTCAGGTTACTGATTTTAGACAACTCAGCGACTTGTTTTTGTTGGATTTTATCCAATTCTTGTTGACGGATTTCCAATGCACCTACTTTTGCATCGTAATCTGCTTTTGATTTCTCTGCGTCCTTTTCCTTGCGGTTGAGGTCTTCCAATTTTTGATTTAATGTTTTTTCCTTTGCGCGGTAACGATCTTCGTTAGATTGCATGCGCTTTTCACGCTCGCGAATGGATTCTTCGTGCTCTTCTTTTTGTTTTAAAAATTTCTCTTTGGATTGTAGAGCGCGCTCTTTACGAATGTTTTCGGCCTCGATTTCGGCATTTTTGATGATTTCTTGACTTTTAGATTTAATCAAGTAACGCTGTGCAACCACTGTTGCTCCTGCGCCTCCGATTAATCCTATTAATAATTCAACTAACGACATATTCTTTTAATTATGTATGAATATTGGTCGTTGAAACGAACGTAAATTATTGAATTCCGTCTAAATCTTCAGAAAGGTTTTGCAACGCCTCCTCGATTTCACTATAGTCAACAGGTACTTGTTCAACAGGTGCATTCTCGCTAGAAGCTTTCGCTAATAATTGCAGAGCAGACATGGCGATCAAGTCTTGATTATCATTTACAGCATAATTTTTTCGCAGCATTTCCACTGCTTTATTAATATCCGCAGCAGCTTTTGTTACCTTCTCTTCGTCACTTGCCGGCACATTTAGTGGGTAAGTTCTTCCTGCAAGGGTAATTTTAAGTGATACTTTGCTCATTATGATTGCTTCAACTGTTCGATACAGAATTCAATTTCTTTCACTAGTTCATCAATTTCCTGTTCAGTTCTCCCTATTACAGGAGCAGGAACTTCAACGACTTTATTTTCAGCCAAATGCAAAGCTGACTTTAAGGACTCAATTTCGGCCTTCAAGTGAGTATTAGCTGTAAATTCTTTAGCTAATTCCTCTTTATTACGATCGATTTCTTCTTGAAGAATCTCGTTTTTCGAACGTTCGGAACGAAGGGCTTCCCCAATTCGAACTACTTTTCGACTAATTTCTTGTATGGTGTCTTGAATCTTTTCAGTCATTACTTTTGACTTTGTACAAAGTTAACAAGCATTCGATTACATTTATCATTTTTACCAATCTATTTTACATTTTTTTTGAAAGTGTATCTTTGTCTATGTTCAAATCCTTTGTATTGTTCTTGTTATTCGGTTTCCATTTCACTGTTTGGACGCAAATTATTACCGTTGATTCGATTTGGTGTATACCTATCGGGACCATTAAACCAGAATTAAGTGCCGGATTCGGGGATATTCGTCCAAATCACTTTCACATGGGATTGGATTTTCGAACGGATGGACGAGAAGGAATTCCACTTTATGCAATAGCCGATGGATTTATTTCACGGATTCGGATTTCACCTACTGGTTATGGCAGAGTGATTTACATTGATCATCCGAACGGACAAACATCGGTTTATGCACATTGTTCTAAATTTTCAGATCGGATAAACGGTTTTGTACTTCCTATCCAATTTCAATTCAAGCTAAATGAAATCGATTGGAAATTTAGTCCAAATGAACTTCCTGTAAGGAAAGGTGAACAAATCGCTCTCTCAGGGAATAGCGGAAACTCTACTGGACCACATTTGCATTTTGAACTGAGGGATACAAAAACCGAGCATGCATTGAATCCATTATTGCACGGATTTCATGTCAGCGATGTTGCAGCTCCAACGTTGCACGGTGTTCGCTTGGTTGCACTAGATGAAAATGGATACCTCATTCCGGGGAAGTCGCTGCTTTTGCCTTTGAGCAAAAATTCTCATAAAGTCACGATCCCCCAAGATTTTATTCAGGGTACAGAAAAAATTGGTGTGATGATATCCGCTTCGGATCCGGTGAAGGCGAGTGGACATGGGTTTGGTTTATTTTCAGCGGAATTAACGAGTTCAAATCACGAACAATTTGGATTCGAATTGGCAGAGATATCCTTTGATGATTCGAGGTACGTAAACAGTCATATGGATTACAATGAATACAAATCTAAAGGCATTAAATACCAAAAACTTTTTCGGACGAAACACAATCCATTAACCATTTATCAATTAGAATCCCTTGGCGGCATTTCCTTGCATGGATTGGATTCTATCACTTGTTCTTTACTTTTAACAGATGTCAATGGGAATGTTAGTCAACACGAACTTCTACTTCAATATCCCTTCGAATTAAAGCAAAATAGAAACGCTTTTTACGACCCCTCAACTTATTTTATTCCGGATTCATTGTATACGTTTCGTTCCGAAAATATGCGTGTACTCGTTGATCCTCAAACCTTTTATGAACCTGTCAAAAAATGGATAAAATTATCGTCGGGTCAATTTGGCAACTCAAAAACAGTGATTCAAAAGCCAATTTGTGTTGAAATGAAGGCGAAGAATTCACTTGCAATAGAAAAACAATACTTGAAAATAAATGGAGATGCCCTAGAAACATCACGTGAAAACGGCTGGTTGGCTTCAGAGTCAAAACAACTCGGAACTTTTTCCCTTCAGGTGGATACTATTTCACCGGTCATACAGTTTCTGCCTACATCGAGTAATGTCATTGTACCAGGTGAATTTCATTGGAAAATCACCGACGCACTATCCGGAATTGCCAGTTATGAACTTTTACTAAATGGCGAATGGACGATGGTTTATTTTGATCAAAAAAGTAATTTGGTCACATGGAAAAATGACCGGCGTGCCTCCATTATTGGACCTGTAACGGAAAATGTACTTTCAATGGAATTTCGAGTAACAGATCGGTGTGGAAATGTTCAAACGTGGTTCAAAGAAATGCACATTATCGACGAACTCCGTTAGCGTCTTTTAAGTAAATAGGGATGAAGTAAGCGGTATTCTCAAATTCCTTTTGTTGAAATTTCTCATACGCAATGGTAGCTTGTCCTTTCGCACTGCACAACAAATTTTCATTCCAGGTAATGTTTCGATGTTCCCACATTTCTTTGCATTTTGCGGCGCCATCACCCAGAACAATAAAGGGTTCAAATTCCGAAAACGATGTTTCATCCAATTCAATGGCATCGAGTGGCTGTAGTACACTTCCGCCTGATCCAAATACCTGTGCATAAACTTCCATCCTGCGCGCATCTAACATCGGAATAATGGATTTTTCTTCGTTCGCAACGAGCGCACGCAAGGACAATAATGTTTCGACACTGATGAGTGGAATGTTTAAGGCAAAACACAAACCTTTCGCTGTTGATAGTCCAATCCGCAGTCCGGTATAGGATCCTGGTCCACTAGAAACACTGATGGCACTCAGTTCGGATAGCGAAACGCCTGCTTCGTTCATAACATCCTCAATATAAAGTGTTAATGCTTCGCTATGAATGAATCCTTCAGCAATTGATTCTTTTTCCGCAACAACGATTCCATTTTTGGAAAGAGCCACACTACAGACCTTCGTAGCCGTTTCTAGGTGAAGGATGTAATTATTCATCAACAAGTTCGAATTTGAATCCAACGCCATGTACATTGGTGATTTGGATTGTGGAATCCTCCTTTAGGTATTTTCTCAATTTAGTAATGAAAACATCCAAACTTCGCCCCACGAAATAGTCATCTTGTCCCCACACGGTATTTAAAATAATATCGCGAGCTAACAATTGATTTTTAAAACGAAACAAGGTGCGCAAAATCATTGCTTCTTTCTTCGTTAAGGTTTGTTTCGTTGTTGGTGAGGTTAAGGTAAAGTTTTCGGTGTCGAATGAGAAAATCCCTAGTTTCACAATTTTCTCCTCTGGCTGTAAAACTTGTACTTTCACGCGTTTCAGCAATGCTCGCACCCGCAATTGAAGTTCCTCAACACTAAAAGGTTTTGTTAAGTAATCATCTCCTCCGGCATTGAATCCTTCGATTTTGTCTTCGGTCATGGATTTTGCTGACAAAAATAGAATGGGAATATCTGTGTTCACTTTTCGAATGTCCCTTGCTAAAGTAAAACCATCTTTAATCGGTAACATCACATCAAAGATGCACAGGTGATAGGGTTCTTCATTGAATCGGCGCAATCCTTCGGATCCGTTTTCACAAAGTGTTACAGCGTATCCATCGGAACGCAACTGATCGGAAATAACGATTCCAAGGTTGATATCGTCTTCTACAATGAGGATTTTTATTTTCATGGAAACGTCTTAAAAAGCCAAGAGCCTTGGAAAAACCAAAGCTCTCAACTATTAACCTAAACCTACTACTAGTTCATACAAAGATAAGTTAATTTCAACGGATAGGTTACATAGATTGTGTTAAATTTTTCCTAAAAAACTAAAATCAATTTGTTTTGAGAGGAAATAGCTTCTTCCGATAATGTATCTTTGATGTATAAAACAGATGATATGGCTTATATTTTTGTAGTTGACGACGAGGAAGACATCAGGGAATTGTTACAGTACAATTTGATTCAGGATGGACACCGTGTTTCTACCTTTGAAAATGGGAGTCTTTGCTTGAAAGCAGTGGAGGTTGAAAAACCAGATTTAATTTTGCTCGATGTGATGATGCCCATGATGGATGGTATCGAAGTCTGTGAGGCACTTAAAAACAATCCGGAAAACGAAGATATTATCATTTGCTTTTTAACCGCTCGCAGCGAAGACTATAGTCAGATTGCTGGACTCGAAGCAGGTGGAGATGATTACATTTCAAAACCAATAAAGCCAAAAGTCTTATTGAGTAGAATTCACGCCCTGTTGCGCCGCAAAACAAAATCGGAGGCTAAGGACGTCATTTCTCATGAACTAAAAATTAATCGAGAACGCTATCTTGTTGAAAAAGATGGAATGGAAATTCAATTGCCGAGAAAGGAATTCGAACTCCTTGCTTTGTTGACTTCGAGACCCGATTTCGTTTTCAAACGAGAAGTTATTTTAGAACAAGTATGGGGATCTGAGGTCGTTGTTGGTGACCGTACAATTGATGTCCACATCCGAAAATTACGAGAGAAGATTGGCGAACATACTATTTCTACAGTAAAAGGAATTGGCTATAAATTCAATCGATAGTTTTGGTTCAATCTTTGTAAGTATTCAAAAAAAATAGTTTATGAAAACAGTTTACTTTCTTATTACTTTGCTGTTGTTTCAATCGGCGCAAGCGCAAACATTTGAAGATCAGTTCAAACCCGTAAAGGAAAAATTAGAACGTTGGGACCCCATTCGTGGAAATTGGTTGGCGCTTTCCATGATTGCTCTGTCCGAACATAAAAACGTTCCAGACAGAACTTTTCCAGAGGATTTTACTCCATATGAAATGTTGACAATGGTTCCACTCGCTGAGCGCAAGGAAATTGAAACGATGGTGCAGCAAAATAGAACACCAAACGGTTCCTTTTCAAATAGTCAATGGGAAACAGTTGATTTAATTGTGACACACTCGATGTGCAGTCAGATTATTGGTCGCAGTTATGGCGACCCGCATTTAAAGTCTTTTGATCAAGCTACGTATTCTTTTCAAACAGTTGGGGAATTTGTATTATCCAAATCAGAGAAAACTTCTTTCGAAGTTCAGACACGCCAACGTGCTCAATCAGATAATTTTTCGTTAAATGCAGCAGTTGCTATGAACGTTGCCGGAGATCGCGTTTGTTATTATGCAAGTACCAAACCAGATCAGATGAACGGTAATTTACGTTTAAACGGTATGCCGGTTCAACTTCAAGGAAGAACGTATTTCCTCCCGAACGGTGGAGTGGTTCGCTTTGAAGGACGTAATTACACGATTGCCTGGCCGACAGGTGAGATGGTGATTTTAGACGTTCGTTCCTCCGGTGGATTTGGTGGATTCTTGAATACCACTGTGCATGTCTTTGAGTGCGATCGTTCTTCTTTCCAAGGATTGTTAGGGAATGCAAATGGAATTGCTGAAGATGATTTTCAAGGTCGAAACATAGATCGTCCGAGACCAAATTACATGGCGTTTTCCACGTTTGGAAATTCTTCGATGCAACAAGCCTCAGCGTTTGCCGAGAAAGAATATCTTGCTTTTCTTGCAAAGGATTTCGCAGAAGATTGGAGGGTAACAAGTCAAACGACCTTGTTTGATTATGCTCCGGGAACAACCACGGAATACTATACGGACCGAAGATTTCCCATGGTGCATTTAACTGTTGCCGATTTAAATCAAACACAACGAGACGATGCCCGTGCACGTTGTCAAGCAATGGGAATTCCAGCGGATGAAATGGGTGGATGCATCTTCGATCAAGGGTATTTAAACATTCCCCCAAATCAAGTTCCATTACCTTCTAAACCAAATCCAACGGAAACGGTGTTAGGTACGATTAATCGTCCAGCGTTACATACCAATCAACTTGTTTTTCCAGAAGAAAATTTAGCGCCTGTTAACGGAAATGCTCCTCTTCCTATGCAACAAAAAAATCCAACCATGAATAGGGAAGAAGGCAATTCCACTGTTGAAAAACCAGGGCGTGAAATGGAACCGAAACCCAATAATGGATTTAATAGTAGTCCCAATGTGCCTGTTAATAGACCAGTAACTGTACCACAACCTGTTCGACCGTCAGCGCCAGTAAGTCCTTCAAAACCCCCACACACTCCTGCGCCATCAAGCCCAGTGAAACCAAGTGTACCTGCTGTGAAATCAGGAAAAGGTTAAGATTCATATCAAATATCATAATGAAGGGGATTTAGCGATCCCCTTTTTTTTGTTCAAAATTGTACTATGGAAAGTGTTCTACCGATTTCTAATTCAAGAATATCGTTTCGATTTGTGAGGTCAATTGTGTAATTCGATGGACAACGTTTATCCTTTGTGTTCCTTTACCCAGAATGTCTATTAACGAGAGACGAACTTCACGACACACGAATCCTAAACCAGGGAGAACTTCATATTTGTATGAGGATGAAAGAATCTTAGCTCCATTTCGCGAATTTTTGGACACAAAAAAGGGCGAGAATTTCTTCCCGCCCTTTCCCTGATAAGAGTTTACCCGATTATTTAATTACTCGGTAGGTAAACGCGCTTTGAGTATTTTTCAATTGAACGATATACGTTCCATTTGCTCTATTTGTCAAATCGATGATGCTGTTCGATGGACTAACTTTACCGCTTTGGATGATTTTTCCATCCATATTAGTCAAGGTGTAATCGAACTCTGTTGTAATGTTACCGATGTTCAATTCGTTTTGAACGGGGTTAGGATAAACGTTCATCTGTGATGAGTTATTGTTTTCAATGCCAGCTTGCTCTAAATTTAGAACGGAAATAATGTTGTAGTATACAGGTTGTGACTTAATTGGACAGTACAACTGTAAAATTAAATTATACAATCCTGTCGTTCCGAAAGGAACAGCATACGTGTAATTTACATACATGGAGTTTCCATTTGTATCCACTAAATACCAAGTCGTGTATAAAGAATCTTGTGTGAACATCGAATTTCCAAAAGATGCAGAAACCATGTAAGCTGTATCTAATGCAGCTAAATCAATTGTACAGTTGTAAATCCAACCTGAACTCATTGTACCAATCACATTAGAACCAGTAGCAAGGTTACCAATAACTGTTACTGAATCAATGTTTGTGGATGAATTCCCAATGGTGCAAGACCAGTTGAACGTACATTGATTATTGTCTTGTACCATAACAGAATAGTTCCCAACACATAAATTTCCAATGCTTAGTGAAGTAGATCCATTTGACCATTGTACAGAATAAGGATTCGTACCGCCAACAATATTAATCGTTGCTGAACCATCACAAGCCGTAGCGCCAGTTGCGTCTATACTTGAGCAGTTGACAAAAAATCCAGCACATGGATTTAAAACAGTTGAATCTACAACAACCGTAGCCGCTGAGGTTCCAGAACAACCGTTAGCATCGATGACTGTCACTGAATAAGTGCCAACACATAAATTTGATAAGGTATTCGTTGTAAACATCCCTCCAGCATTCGCCCATTGATAGGTGTAAGGAGCTGTTCCTCCTACAGCTGTCACCGATACAGATCCGTCACAAACATTCGTTCCTGATGTTGGTGTACTTGCACAGAATACTGAAAATCCAGCACATGGATTTGGAATGTTTGTTCCAATTGTAAATGGAGATGTAGATGTAAATCCACCACCCATGAATATCAAACTATATTGACCAGCACACAGGTTCGTAATCATGTATCCACCATTTTGAATGACGGTGTTTCCTTGCATCCATGTTAAACTTGCAGCTGTCACCAAATTGTTGGTGTCAACGATTGCTGTTCCGTCGCATAGTCCGGGTGCACTTACATTCGTAACGTTCACAATGATTTGCGATTTCGCCTCAAAAGTCAATAAACTAGATAGGATAAATGTGAAGAATAGGATTCTTTTCATAAAATATTTTTTTGTTTAGACGACCCGAAGTTACGAAAGGTTGCTTAAAAATCCTTGTGTATTGCTTAATTTTGATTCATGAAAAACTTAGGACTGAGGATTTTACTCCTTTTCTTTATTATTGGTGGACAATTAAGTGCACAAAAACAACCGAAATTGATTGTTGGAATTGTTGTTGATCAAATGTGTTACGATTATTTATATCGTTATCAGCAACATTTTAGTTCAGGTGGATTCAATCGCTTTTTGAACAAAGGATTGAATTGCCGTAATACCTTGTACAACTATGTGCCGACTTATACAGGACCTGGACATGCGTCCATTTATACGGGTACTACTCCTTCCAATCATGGAATTGTTGCCAATGAGTGGTATCAACGCGGGACAAAGACATTTGTCAATTGTGTTTCAGATAAAACCGTTCAAACGGTGGGAAGCACTTCTTTAGAAGGACAAACTTCTCCAAGAAATTTGAGAACCTACACCGTTACCGATCAGTTAAAGTTAGCATCTCCGGAATCAAAAGTCATTTCCATTTCGATCAAAGACCGCAGTTCCATTTTGCCTGGTGGACATTTAAGTGATGGTTCGTATTGGTATGATTACGCAAGTGGAACGTTCATCACGAGTACATACTACAAAACAGAATTACCCAAATGGTTACAGCAGTTTAATGCCACACGAAATGCAGATAAATATCTAAAAAAATGGGATTTGTTGCATCCAAAAACCAATTACAAATCATCGGATGAAAGTCCATATGAAGTTATTTTGAGTGGTAAAACGACGGCGACTTTCCCATATGACTTCAAAGAAATGTCCGCGGTTTCCAATAATGCACATCAATTGTTCACCATTTCACCATTTGCGAATGAATTGTTGACTGATTTGGCTATTGAAGCGATGGACAGAGAACAGTTAGGATTGGATAATAAAACGGACATGTTGTGTATTTCGTACTCCACACCGGATATTGCCGGACATGCTTTTGGACCATATTCCTTGGAAATGGAAGACATGTATGCGCGTTTGGATCGTCAATTAGAGAAATTACTTTCTCATTTAGAATCGATGTACGGTAAAGATGGATTTGTGGTTTTTCTAACAGCAGATCATGCCGTCGTTCCCGTTCCGCAAATGTTGGTTGACCGTAAAATGCCTGGGGGATATATGTTTCTGACGGAACGACTTTCTGCATTAAGAAAGGAATTAGTGCAGAAATATGGAGCAGACTTGATAGAGGCAGAAGAGAATCAAAACATCTATTTGAATCAAATTCGTTTGGATTCATTGAATTTGGTGAAACAAGATGTGGCGGATCATATTGCTACACAAATTAGAAAGTGGCCGGAAGTGAAATTGGCCATCACCCAATCTGCACTTCTATCTGGAAATGAAACCCTGGATGAATGGGGGCAAATGATTCAAAAGGGATTTGACATAGAACGAAGTGGTGAAGTAATTTTCATGTTGCAACCGGGATATTTAGCGAAAGCAGTAGACGAACCAAAAGCACACACTGGAACCTCACATGGTTCAGCCTTCAATTACGACACGCATGTTCCCTTACTTTGGTACGGAGCGAACATTCCATCTCAAAACTGTTATCGTCCTATTCAAATTGTAGACATTGCGCCAACCTTGATTCACCTGATGAATTTACAACGTACAGGAGCGATGACAGGAATGCCGATTTTAGAAATACTTCAAAAATAACCCATGTCAGAACGCGATTTTTTCCTTTCCCACCTTGGACAAACAACACCTTTCCCTTTCTTGATCGAAGTGGAACGTGCGGAAGGAATTTATATTTACGATAAGTACGGCAAGGCTTACATGGACATGATTTCAGGTGTCGCGGTCAACAACATTGGACACCGTCATCCGAACGTAGTTTCAGCTTTAAAAAATCAAATTGATAAGTACTTGCACGTCATGGTTTACGGTGAGTTTATTCAGGACTCACAGCAATTGTTGGTCAAAGAATTACTCGAAGTTTTACCTGATTCTTTGGATGGCGTTTATGTCGTAAATTCAGGAACGGAAGCCATTGAAGCAGCCTTGAAATTGGCGAAAAGGGTAACCGGACGTACAGAATTGGTTTCTTTTCGCGGTTCCTATCATGGGAGTACACACGGATCGATGAGCGTTTCGGGAAATGAATTCAAAAAACAAGCGTTTCGTCCCCTGTTGCCGAATGTGCAATTTTTACAGCACAATCACTTAACAGACTTAGAACGAATCACTGAAAAAACTGCCGGTGTCATTTTGGAAACCATCCAAGGTGATGCTGGGGTGCGACGACCAAGTGTAACGTTTATGAATGCACTGCGTCAGAGATGTGATGAGGTAGGAGCGATGTTGATTTTAGATGAAATTCAATGTGGAATGGGGAGGACAGGTAAGTTGTTTGCCTTCGAACATTTCGACATTGTTCCGGATATTTTAACGTTGGGAAAAGCCCTAGGAGGTGGAATGCCCATTGGAGCATTGGTTTCATCACAGGAAAGATTGATGGAATTTACCCATGCACCCATGCTCGGACACATTACTACCTTTGGTGGACATCCCGTTATTTCTGCAGCTGCAGCGGCGGCAGTTCAAGTCCTTAAGTCAGAAATTAATTGGAATACGCTAGAAGAAAAAGCACAGCGGTTTGAAGACCGTTTCCGTCAACATCCGGAATTGATTGAAATTCGACGCGTCGGAATGATGTTTGCTTTTGACATGGTGAGTGCGGAACGCGTTGAGCGGGTTGTTTCTCGTTGCATGGAGAAAGGACTCATCACGTTTTGGTTTTTATCACATCCGTATAGTTTTAGGTTGTCACCACCATTGACCATCACGGAGAACGAATTAAATTTGGCGGCAGATTTAATCCTTCAAGCCATTGAAGAAACACGCGTTGATTAGTGCGTTTCTTTCGAAAGCCGTATCTTTGCAAACGCTAAAAGAATTATGAAAGTAACAGACCACATAGAAAACGCTCAAGACACACTTTTTTCGTTTGAGATTTTACCACCGTTGAAAGGAAAGAGTATTCAATCTATTTATGAGGGAATCGATCCATTAATGGAATTCAAACCTAAATTTGTGAATGTTACCTATCACCGTGAGGAATTTATATACAAGGAACGCGAGAACGGTTTATTAGAAAAAATAGCCATTCGTAAGCGTCCGGGTACGGTTGGAATCTGTGCGGCCATTATGAATAAATACGATGTGGATGCCATTCCACATTTGATATGCGGTGGATTCAGCAAAGAAGAAACCGAAAATGCATTAATTGACTTGCAATTTTTAGGAATTGACAATGTGTTGGCTTTACGAGGAGACTCTATCAAAACAGAAAGCTCTTTTCGTCCACACAAAGAAGGTCATGAGTTTGCGGTTGACTTAATTCATCAGATTAGTGACATGAACAAGGGGAACTACATGATGGATGATGTTCAATTAGAACCAACTAATTTTTGCATTGGTGCTGCGGGGTATCCGGAGAAGCATTTCGAAGCGATGAATTTAGAAACGGATTTATTGAATGTGAAGCGAAAAGTGGATGCTGGCGCCTCCTATATCGTTACTCAAATGTTTTTTGATAATTCAAAGTTTTTCCGTTTTGTGGATGCTTGTCGTGCTGCAGGAATCACCGTGCCGATTATTCCAGGTGTTAAGCCGGTAAAAACCTTGACCCATATTTCATTTTTACCCAAATTCTTCCACATTGATTATCCGGTTGAGTTATCCAATGAATTGCTTAAATGCAAGGATAATAAAACAGTGGAACAGATTGGAATTGAATGGGGAATTCAACAATCAAAGGAATTAAAAGCGCATGGTGTTCCATGTATTCATTATTACACGATGTCGAATTCAACATCGGTTCAAAAAATTGCGCGTGAAGTATTTTAATGTCAAAATTATGAAAGCACTACTTACCCTATTCTTATTGTCGACACTTTCTGTGTACGGTCAACAGATCAAATTTAAGAACGCCTTAGTCATTGGTCAATTTGATAAATCAGAGGATCGTTATGCTATGGAATTGAATTTAGTGGAGATCCTTCAGCAAAACGGTTACAAAGCCATGCCGTCTTTCAATCTACTTAAACAAGGAGAGGCATTAGGGAATTTATTGAATGATTCTACTTTGAACTTATTAAAATCTAAAGGCGTTGACGCGTATGTCGTTTTAACGGTTCGTGGATATGATCGTAATTTCAAACCGTCGGAAGCGAAAACGACCTTGAAAGAAATTCTAGACATGACAAGTATTTACCACATTTATCGAGATGAGGCTACTTCGGTTACGTTCGAGTTTGCCTTTTTCGATTTGAATAATCAATTGATTGGTCGAAGCTTATTGAAATGTGGGAATGTTTCCGATCGTGATTCGGTGATGAAACGTTTTAGAAAGAAATTACCGAAAACAATCGCAAAAGACTGGAAGTCTTAAGAACCAATTATTGCATTTCGTATTGCTTCTGCATTTCCTTGTCTTCAGGAGTGCTGTATACACCGCATTTATTCGGTTTCTCAAACAACTTAATGAATTTCACTTGTGCTTGAATCGGCCAATATCCGGACGAATACCAATCGAAGTACGCATTGAATCCATCCCAATTATTTACAGTAACAATCGGAAGGGTGACACTAGGAACGAACATCCACGCCTTGTTTAAGCGAATACCGACACCTAAACTATAGACGAATTGCGCAGCCAGTTTTTCATCGTTTAATCCTTCATAGTACCGTGGCGCTAAATTCGGGTAAAACGAGTTTGAATAGGTTGTATCACCTGGAGAAGCACAGTACGTAAATTGAAATCCAAGGCTGTTGTCAATGAAGTGTTTTCTCACCTTCACAATTTTTTTCTTACCGAAGTATACCAATGAGTGTGCACTATATCTCCCATAAACATATCCGTTTTTTACTTGTCCAGATTCGGTTTGCGTGCTAATAATATCACCCAACGCGTTTTTATAGTTTATTTCTGTTTCCTCTGTTCCACGAATCAGGCTATACCCTAAACCCCAGTCGAAGTAATCAATGATGCGGCTTTTCTTTAAAGCTTTGATGGGTGTCCCTTTCCATTTTGGAAAGTGCACCATTCCGAACTCTGCATAGATTCCCAATTGACTTTTTGGTGTAATGCTGTAATTCCCACGAGCTCCGTTCGACGCCGTTAATTCACCAAGTATGGTTTGGCTGTGAAAAGGATACGTTGGTCCGATGGAAAATTGAATACCGTGGTTACTTACCACCATGTAATCGTTCCCTTTTTTTTCTGATTTAACAAATCCACCTTGTGAAAAGAGGTGTGATGAGAAAAGTAAGGGTAGGACGAAAATGATTTTTTTCATACTTAGAATTTAAAGTCCGCGCTTTTTTCCAATAAAATATCCATAACGATTTTGGAGTCCCATTCCGCTTCAATATTCGGAAGTGCCATCACTTCATCCATGATGTCGCTTTGAGCTTTTCCTTGTTTGTAAGCTTCGCTGTAGCGAATGTTGCTAAACGTTACTTGTGAGTAAAGTGGCAACCAACGATCTGGGTGTAACTCACTAAATTTCGCTTCAATTTTTTTTCTCAAAAGAAATTCCGGATCTGCCACATAATCGCGCATAACGAAGTAATTGTCCAAGGACAAATCTTGCAATGCATCGCCATCCGGTTTGCGTTCGATGCTATATTCATTGAAAATCGCATCCCAGTCATGGTTGTGTTTGTGCATGAGTCGGTTCATCACGGTACAATCTTCGAAACCGGCATTCATTCCTTGTCCATAAAACGGAACAGTGGCATGTGCAGCATCTCCCATCAAGGCAACTTTTCCATGTGACCAAGGGTAACAACGGATAATCGCTAAATTCGATAGTGGATGATCATCCCAAGCGTCTGCTATATTTGGCATCATTTCATAGAAGTCCGGGAACGTAGTTAAGAAGAAGTTGTTTACTGCATCACGCGAAGTAAGTTTGTCAAAGGCGTTTTCTCCACCTTCGTGTGGCATGAATAGGGTACAAGTAAACGAACCGTCTTCATTGGCCATTGCCATCAACATAAAGCGTCCTCTCGGCCAAATATGCAAGGCGTTCTTGTCCATTTTATAGGATCCATCAGCATTTGCGGGCAATAAAATCTCACGGTATCCGTCCGCCACAAAATTCTGGCTGTAATTAAAACGGTTAATTTTTTGAAATGAGTTGTATCGAACTGCGGAAAAGGCTCCGTCAACACCAAATACGAGGTCCGCTTGCACAGTAAATTCTTCGTTTGTCAAGGTGTTTGTCAAGGTAACAATTCCAGCTTTCAGGTCTACTTTTTTACATTCATGGTTGTAATGAATGGTGGCATCGCCGTGTTTTTCGGCCATGTCCATCATCACAGCGTTTGTACGTCCTCTTGAAATCGAATAAATCGCTTGACCTTCTTTACCATAGGGTTGATACGTCAAGTTCCCTTGCATGTCATGCATCATTCTTCCGTACATTGGAATTCCAATTTTACGAATTTCATCCCCAACACCTACGGCATCAAGTGCGGTCCAACCGCGAACTGAAAGCGCTAAATTGATCGATTTTCCAGCACTTATTTCTGCTTTTCTAATGTCAGATCGTCTTTCGTAAATAGTGACATTATATCCGGCTTTGGATAGGTAGACGGCCCAAAGGGAACCAACTAATCCAGCTCCAATGATAATGACTTCTTTTTTCTGTTCCATGTTAATTCGTTAAGGTAATGTATGTTTGAGCTGACTTTTCTGACACATAGCAAAGTTAAAAACTTAGTTGTATGAAAACACCAATCATGTTACAATTTTCAACAAGTTAAGCGGGAAAACTATCCAATTTTCAGGAAGCTAATGTTACGTTTTAATCCCTTGTACTTTGTACGTTTAACCGGACTATGTTGAAAAAGTATTTGAAATCCTTCTTCTTGGAGATCCATCCAATCTTGTTTTTTTAAGTCCAGTAAATCTGGATGAGGTTCAAATCGTTGTTCGTCGTGGAGTACAGAAAAGCGATTCCATGGACACACATCTTGACAGATGTCGCAGCCGAACATCCAGTTATCCATTTTTCCTTCAAATTCTTTGGGTAGAAGCTCGTCCTTTAATTCGATGGTTAAATAG
>JBEDJV010000005.1:0-18632 GCA_041172545.1 Bacteroidota bacterium
TATCACACAAAATATTACAGCCCCTACAGCAAGTATTTCATCTACTAATAATGGTCAATTGACTTGCGCTGTGACGAGCATTACGTTAACGGCAACTGGTGGAGGAAGTTATTTATGGAGTACCGGTGCAATAACAGCGTCTATTTCTGTTGCCACTCCTGGAACTTATTCCGTTACTGTTACAAGTCCAAATGGATGTACAGCTACAGCTAGTCAAGTTGTTACACAAAATATTACGGCACCAACAGCGGCTATTACGCCTCCAAGTACGACTGTTTTAACCTGTGCAACGACAAGTTTGAGTTTAGTAGCCACAGGTGGTACTTCCTATTCTTGGTCAAATGGAACAGCAAACGTAGGAAACAATGCCACTTTGAGTGTCACTTTACCTGGAACTTACACTGTAACAGTAACCGGTGCGAATGGTTGTACGGCAACTGCATCTATCACCATTACACAAAATAGTACACCTCCACCTGCAAATATTAATCCACCAACATCTACCGAGCTAAATTGTACAACAACAAGCATTACCTTAACGGCAACAGGTGGTGTTAGTTATTCTTGGTCAAATGGGACAGCAGTACTAGGAACTAATGCCGCATTAACAGTAACTACTCCGGGAACCTATACTGTAACTGTTACAGCAGCAATCGGATGTACCGCTACAGCCTCACAAATTATTACTCAAAATATAGCAGCGCCAATCGTGGCAATTACGCCGCCAACAAGTACCATTTTAACTTGTGCGACTACCAGCATTCAATTAACAGCTTCAGGCGGAGGAACTTATTCTTGGTCTAATGGAACAGCAGTCATTGGGACTACTGCGAGCGTATCTGTCACAAGTGCCGGGACGTATACAGTCACAGTTACTGGTGCAAATGGCTGTACAGCAACAGGATCCCAAGTGATCACACAGAACATTAGTTTACCTCCTGCTGCGATTACTACACCAAGCACAAATGTGTTGACTTGTACCGTAACAAGTATTACGATCACTGCGACTGGAGGAACATCCTATTCTTGGTCGAATGGTACTGCCATTGTTGGAACAACCGCATCTATTTCTGTAAGCACTCCTGGAATATATACCGTAACCGTAACGGGTGCAAACGGTTGTACAGCGACGGCAGTTCAAAACATTACGCAAAATATCAGTGCTCCTAATGTTACCATTACACCTCCAGCAACGACCATACTTACCTGTGTCACAACGAACATCAATTTAGTTGCCTCAGGAGGAACTTATTCTTGGTCTAATGGAACAGCTGTGGTTGGAACATCCTCAACCTTAGCAGTTTCTGCACCTGGAACCTATACCGTTACAGTTACAGGCGGAAATGGCTGTACGGGGACTGCGAGTCAAACAATTACTCAAAATACTACAGCTCCCATTGCTGCCATTAATACCTTGACAACAACAGTATTGACGTGTACCACACCATCCATTACGATCACTGCAACCGGTGGCGGAACCTATTCTTGGTCGAATGGAACTGCAGTGGTTGGAACAAACCCAACATTAAGTGTTACAACAGCAGGAACCTATACTGTAACGGTCACTGCGGCAAATGGCTGTACAGCAACTGCCGCGCAAGTTATCTCACAAAATAACAGTGCGCCAACAACGAGTATTCCTTCGCCAACAACGACGGTGCTTACGTGTACAACTACAAGTATCTCTTTAACCGGTAATGGAACAGGTAATTTTGCCTGGACCAATCCTGCGCCTATTAGTTTGAATCCAACGATTACAGTTACAACGCCTGGAGTTTACACGCTTACAATCACAGGGGCGAATGGTTGTACAGGAACGGCATCACAGACGATTACACAAAACATTACGGCACCTGCCGCAGCTATTTCTGCTCTAACAACAACTGTCCTTACCTGTACAACTACCTCTATAACCTTAACAGCAACAGGTGGTGGAACCTACTCTTGGTCCAATGGAACAACCGTTGTTGGAACAAATGCGACCTTAACGGTGACAACTCCGGGAACATACACCGTAACAGTGACAGGCACAAATGGTTGTACGGCAACGGCGGCACAAACCATTACACAAAATATTACAGCGCCTACTGCCGGAATCAATGCACCTACAACGACTATATTGACTTGTACAACGACGAGTATTCCATTGACTGCCACGGGTGGAGGAACCTATTCATGGTCAAACGGAACAGCAGTTGTTGGTTCTTCTGCAACACTTTCAGTTACAACACCAGGTACCTATACAGTAACTGTCACTTCCCCTAATGGCTGTACAGCAACAGCGAGCCAGGTAATCACACAGAATATCCTTACGCCAACCGCAGCTATTACCAATAATACAAGTGCAACGGTGCTTGATTGTAATACCACACAAATTTCGTTAACGGGTGTTGGTGGAACCAGTGCTTCATGGAGCAATGGTACTTCAGTGGTTTCAAGCGTGGCAAATTTAAATGTTACCTCAGCTGGAACCTATACTTATACCGGAACGAATGCCAATGGTTGTTTTGACACAGAAAGCATCACCATTACCTTTACCCCAAACACAAATCCAACGTTTACACAAATTGCGGCTATTTGTACAAATGGAACATTCACATTGCCTACGACATCAACGAATAACGTAGCAGGTACATGGAGTCCGGCTCCTAATTACACAACAACAACTACGTATACCTTCCAACCAAATGCAGGATTGTGCGCGAATACGGCAAGTATGACAATTACTGTTCATCCGTATCCAGTTGTAACGATTCAAAACGATACGATTTGTGCTGGTGGAAGTGCTACGATTACGGCGAATGTCAATTTAGCTGGTGGAACTTATACTTGGTCACCGATTATTTCTGCTACTAACGCAATTACCGTGACACCAAATGCGACAGCGTCCTATCAGGTGATTTATTCCTTGTTAGGCTGTGCCGATACAAGTACGGCAGAGTTATTCGTAAAACCAGTTTCCATTCCAACCGTGGCTAATGAAACCATATGTAATGGTCAGACGGCAGAATTAATCGCGACAGCGAATATTCCCGGTGGTTCATTTGTTTGGTCCACAACGACAATCAATGATACGATCCAAGTAAGTCCCTCAACTACCACTAACTATTCCGTTATTTATAATCTCAATGGATGTGTTAGTCCAATTGTCAATTCAACCGTTACCGTTAATCCTGTTCCAACTTTAGGTATCAATAACAGTACCATCTGTTTGGGAGATAATACGACCGTAACAGCGGTTCCAAACTTACTCGGTGGAACATTCTATTGGGGAACGCCGGGTGTAGCGGGTACAGCAAGTCAAACCGTTTCCCCATTAAACGACACAACGATTTCTGTATACTACACATTAAACGGTTGTACAAGTCCAGTTGCTACGAGTTCGATTACGGTTAATCCACTACCAATCGCTACGTTTAGTGCTGCGGTAACGCAAGGATGTGCGCCATTGTCGGTGACCTTGACGGCAGACGATGCAAGTAACACGGCTTATTCATGGTCAACAAGTAACGCATTGACAGGTACTGGTTCACAAACGAATTTACAATTCCAAATGAATGGTGGCTTTGATGTTTCGTTAACAGCTACGTTGAATGGATGTACAGTTACAGAAACAATCTCGAACTACATTCAAGTAGACAACTATCCAATCGCGGCATTTGAACCTTCATCTACCATGTTTACAGAGCCAAATCAAACTATTAACTTCATGAACAATAGTTTGGGTGCAGCAACGTATGCATGGAATTTTGGAGATGGCGGCACATCGACAGAAGAAGGTCCAAACCATACATTTATTGGAAATGAGCTAGGATTCAATATCATTTTAACCGCAATATCTACATTAGGATGTGTAGACACTACACAGTACTTCATTGGATACGATCCTGGATTGGTTTATTATATTCCAAATTCATTTACACCAGATGGTGATATGAATAACCAAGTATTTAACCCAGTATTCACTAGTGGTATTGATATTTATCATTATACGATGTATATTTTCAATCGCTGGGGAGAAATCATATTTGAAAGCAATGATCCAAGTATTGGATGGGATGGCTCATACGGTGTTGAAGGTAGAGATGCGGAAGTCGGTGTGTACACCTACCAAGTTTTCATTAAAATACCTACTTTTGACGAGCGAAAAATGATCGTCGGTCACGTTAATTTAATTAGATAAAAGTGAAAATTAAGCAACTATTATTACTCAGTATTATCCTTTGGAGCATAACCCCTGTCTTTTCTCAAGGAACTCCAATTAGCGTTGGTGGACAAGTAACAACATTTAGTAGTATGATACGAGGCTATCATTTTACTGCGCCAACAACGTTTACTATTTGCGGTTTGTACGTTCCACCTGATGCAAATGCAGCAGGTGCACAAACGATTCGTGTCGTGCGTTTTACGGCCGGACCTCCTCCAGCATTTGCAGGAACAACAAATAGTTTTGTTCAATTATTCACCATTACAAATGCACCTGCAACGGGTGTAGTTCCATGTAACATCCCTGTTTCAAGTGGAGATATTATTGGCGTTTATGGAGCTCGAGGAGCCAATTGTGTAAATAGTTATGGGCCAGCAAATTTTGTAACAAGTATTAACGGTTTCAACACAACTTTACAACGCAGTGGTATGCAGTCTTGTCCTGCGGGAACAGGTGCAGCGATGGCAAACATTTGGTCTGAAGTGAATTACAACATTGGACGCATTCAGATGTACATTAACTGTTGTCAAACACCTACGATTACAACAGGGTCAAATAGTCCTGTTTGTGCAGGGCAACCAATAAATTTAACGACAACAGCAAATCCAGCAGGTGCATATACCTATGCTTGGACAGGTCCAAATGGTTTCACTTCGACAATTCAAAATCCAACCATCGCTACTCCTACATTAGCAGCAGCTGGTAACTATACGGTCGTTGTTACTATTCCAAACTGTGGAACAGCAAATGGAACGACTGCGGTCGTTGTCAATCCTGGTCCAACGATTACTGTTCCGCCAATTACCATTTGTCAAGGTGGATCTGGAACATTAACGGCGAGTTCACCCACAGCAGGTGGAACATGGACATGGTCATTGGGTGGTAATATTTTAGGTAGTGGTTCTACGTTGTCAGTTAATCCTGCTACCAATACCACTTACACCGTAGAATATAATGTAAATGGATGTACAAGTACGAGTGCCGTTTTAGTCACTGTTGAACCAACACCTCAGCCGCAAATCGTAAATGATAGTATTTGTCTTGGTCAAACAGGAACATTATTTGTTTCAAATGTTTCTGCCGGTGGAACATACTTATGGTCTACAGGAGCAACTACAGCTTCCTTAAGTGCCTCTCCAACAACGAATACAAGCTATTCAGTGGTCTTCACAAGTTCAAATGGATGTATTTCACCAAGTGTGTCTGCAGATATCATCGTTAAACCAAATCCGATTGTATCGGTAGTCAATGACACCATTTGTATTGGTTCAACAACTACGTTAACAAGTAGCGTAGATTTAACAGGAGGGACCTTTACTTGGTCGCCGTTGCCATCAACAGGAAACTCCATAACCGTCACACCAAATATTACTTCAACTTACACAGTGATTTATAATCTTCAAGGATGTACAGACACGGCGAGTGCAACAGTTGTTGTGAATCCGATTCCTGTGGCATCCACTTCGAATACCACCATCTGTTTTGGAGATGTGGCCACTTTAAATGCAAGTGCGAATTTACCTAATGGAACGTACTTATGGTCTACCACTGAAACAACAAGTTCCATCCAGGTTAGTCCAGCGACAACAACAACGTATTCGGTAACTTATACCTTGAACAATTGTACAAGTCCGAGTGTGAATGCCATCGTAACCGTGAATCCAATTCCAGTTGTTACCTTGTCAAGTGCGACCAT
The DNA here is from genome assembly GCA_041172545.1 of Bacteroidota bacterium. Classification (GTDB taxonomy): domain Bacteria; phylum Bacteroidota; class Bacteroidia; order Flavobacteriales_D; family Crocinitomicaceae; genus UBA952. The sequence goes on from JBEDJV010000005.1 coordinate 5,904, forward strand.
TTGTGATGGAGATAATGTGACACTGACAGCGACACCAAATCTCACGGGAGGAAGTTACACTTGGGGACCAACAAACACCCCTGGTGGAGCAAGTCAAACATTGAGTCCGTCTGTAGATACCACACTTACGGTCATTTACACCTTATTAAATTGTCCGAGTTTACCAGCAAGTGGAACAGTTACAGTAAACCCGTTGCCGATCGTTACGTTTAGTTCAAACATTGTAGAAGGATGTGCGCCACTAGGAGTTACCTTTACAGCGACCGATCAAACGAATGCGACTTACAATTGGTCGACAAGCAACGCGTTAACAGGCACTGGTTCGTCAACTACCATCGTTTTCCCGACCGGAGGAACATATGATGTTACACTTGCAGCTACCACTATAAATGGTTGTTTCGCATCTAACTCTACGGCCAATTATATCTACGTCGAAGATTTACCAAATGCTGATTTCGAATCACCAATAAGTATTTTCACAAACGAAGCACAATACGTTCAATTCAGTAATTTCTCAACAGGAGCGACGAATTATATTTGGAATTTCGGTGATGGACAAATGTCTACGGAAGTAGAGCCTTCACATATTTTCCAAAGTACGATGAATGGGTATACCATCAACTTAATCGCCTTAACGAATCTGAACTGTTTAGATAGTATGTCCATTTCGATTGGATATCAGTATAACGAACTATATTACATCCCGAATAGCTTTACGCCAGACGGAGATCAAAACAATCAGGTGTTCTTGCCAATATTCTATTCAGGATATGACCCATTGAACTTTGAAATGCAGATTTATAACCGTTGGGGTGAAGTTCTTTTTGAAACACGAAATGTATTGTATGGTTGGGACGGTTCCGTTGGAGAAGAAGGACTAGACGCGCAAGAAGGTGTTTATACGTATCGAATTCTTTTCAAAAATCCAGATTTGGATGAACGCGTTGTCGTAACTGGAACAGTCAACTTAATTAGATAAGGAACTGTTTACAGGAAAACAGGGGTAACGATATGCATCGTATTTTTTTTTCGAACGTACTGTTTTCGCTACTGCTCAATTTATTGATCAAGCCCATTGCCATATTTGGCATTGATGCTCAGGTTCAGAATACTGTTGGACTCGATCAATACGGCTTGTATTTTTCATTACTGAGTTTATCGTTGATTCTCAACATCCTGATGGATTTAGGGATTAACAATTACGTGATAAACACCGTAGCAAAAAATCAAATTGAGGCTAAATCTCAAATCAGTAGTATTCTTTTGTTGCGCGTCATTTTATTCATCCTCTACCTCAGCGTGCTATTTGTCATTGCATTTTTGTTAGGGTATGAATCTGCCGCATTGAAACTGCTTTTTTTACTAGGTTTAAATCAATTATTTATTGTTTTCATTGCCTACTTCCGTGGCTTTTTCGCCGGAATGCAACGGTATAAATTAGACTCCTTTTTCTCTGTTTTCGATCGTATCATTCTGATTATTACAGCAGGATCCGTATTGCTATTGCCTACTGGATATAAGATGTCCATTCCTTTATACATTCAATTACAGTCCTTCGGATATTTCCTCACCTTTGTGTTTGCCTTCATTTTCTTTAAACGACTTGTAGGAACAATTCAATGGAAGATTGATTTACGTCACTTTTCATCCGTACTTCAAAAAAGTTTACCATTTGCCCTACTCATCATTCTGATGTCCATTTATACGAGAATAGACGGAATTCTTTTGCACCAATTAGGAGCGAATGGCAATATGGAGGCCGGTATTTATGCCAAAGGCTTTCGCCTACTCGATGCACTTTATATGTTCGGAATGATTTTCGCCGGTCTATTATTCCCCATGTTTTCAAACGTTATACAGGAATCGGTGCAAAAAGTGCGAGAGTTGGTACTCATATCTGCCAATTTTCTCATGAGTGGAGTCATCGTAGTTGTATTCATCATTATACTTCATGCGCAAAGCATCCTAGACCTGATCTATACCTTCGACGCAAGAGCAGAACTTCCATTCATTTGGTTGATGCTCAGTTTCATTGGAATCGCCATGAATTTTGTCTTTGGAACATTGTTAACGGCGAATGGAAATTTAAAAGAATTGAACATCATTTCTGCCATCGGCGTAATCATCAATGTAAGTTTGAACATTTTTCTTATACCCAAGTATGGAGCTACTGGTGCGGGATTTACGGCCTTCGTTACGCAAATGATTATGGCTATCACCCAATTCATTTTATGCGCAAAGCATTTCCAATTAACCATTGGATTGCTTCAAATGGGAAAATGGGTGTTATTTACCATTAGTATGATGGTTGCGGTATTACTTTTGAGTTTTGCCCTCATGAATTTAGAAGATGCTAATCTGATTAGTGATTCGCCAATAATCTTTGGACTGCTTCTAGGCTTGGAAATGCTGCTTGGATTGATTCTCATGTTCGTTTTCAAATTCATTGACCCCAAACCATTAAAAAATCTCTTTTTATCCCGCTCTTAATCAAATATTTTTTGAATTTCGGAGTTATTGTGATAGCTTGCAGCAAAAATCATAACTTCGCGGGGATAAATTGATATGACACAGACAAACTTACAAGAAGAACGTATGGGCTTAATCCAATTCATTTGGAAAAGTAAAAAGCCAATTTTAATCATTACAGCGATTGCAGCCATTGCTTCCATCGTAGTGTCTTTTCTCATTACACCGCTTTATTTATCCTCTGCCATCGTTTTCCCTGCTGCATCGAGCAACGTATCATTTGATGCTCAACGCAACGTGAAAGCCGCGGCAATGGACTTCGGTGAAGAAGAGCAAGCGGAACAGTTGGTTCAGATTTTACAGTCTTCCAGAATTAAAGACCGCATCGTTAAAAAATACGATTTGTTGGCTGACTATGAGATTTCTGAAAACGATCCCAATAAATATTACAAATTAAACAAAGCGTATTACGGAAACTTTTCTTTCAATCGCACGCGTTTTGGTTCGATTCAAATCGACGTATTGGATAAAGATCCTAAGAAAGCTGCCGCCATGGCTAACGATATCGTTGATTTAATCGACACCGTGAAAAACGAAATGATTCGTGAACGTACGATTCCTGCATTTGAAATCAACCTGAGAAAGAAAAAACAAATGGAACACGAACGTGATTCCTTGTTGACACGATTGGAAGAGTTAGCACAATTAGGAGTTCTACCAAATGATGTGCGCGCAACACTTTACCAAGCATTGGTAGATTCAAAGAGTCCGGCGGAAAAAGCAGAAATTCAGCGAAAACTCGACATCAATACGAAGTATGGTTCCGTTTATGATGGACTAGAATACCAACGCAATGAGAAAATCGTAAAAATCGAGGACTTCCGTGTATCCTATGAACAGGCGGAATCGGATGCAAACGCGAAATTCAACCACAAATTTGTCGTGGAAAAAGCTGTTGTTGCGGACCGCAAAGAAAAACCGAAACGCATGATCATTGTGCTTGTTTCTACCATTGGTGGATTTATTTTCGGACTATTCTTCTTGCTCATTCAAAAGCGTATCAAAGAGCTTAAATTGAACGAAGCTTAAACACTTGAAAAACTCGGTTATTTACGGAATTGTCGGACTTTTTCTGTCCTTACTATTTGCCTATTTCATTTGGCAGGACCTCGAATACCTCAGTTTATTTCCAGCCGGTTTATTAGCCATTTACTTCGCCATATTTCAAACAGAAAAGTTGTTTGTCGCCATTGCTTTTCTCACACCTCTTTCCATTAACATCGAGGAATTCAATTCGAGTTTTGGACTTTTTATTCCAAGTGAACCACTGCTTTTTGGCTTAATGCTTTGGCTTTCGGCCATCCAACTTCATCGTCCATTCATGCCAAAAAATCTTTGGCGTGAACCCATCTTGTTTTCCGTGGGCATTTTTCTGACTTGGATATTGATTAGCTCCATCACCAGCTCGCATCCCATTGTTTCCCTTAAGTTTCTGCTTGCGAAATTATGGTTTATCGTTCCGGTATTATTTTTTGGAATTCACTTTTTTCAGAAAGAAAAAAACCGAATTGCCTTTATTTGGTTATTTATCATCTCTTCGAGTATCGTGGTGATTTACACGATTACGCATCATGCCATGTATGGATTTGGAGAAAAGGAAAGTCATTGGGTGATGTCCCCTTTTTTCAAGGATCATACGATTTATGGTGCCATCATCGCCTTGAATGTCCCGCTTGTTTTTGGCTTGTACTTATATAAGAAACATGCCCCTTTGGTTCAAGCACTTTTGATATTACTGATTGTTCTTATCCTCCTTGGACTTTATTTCTCCTATACTCGTGCTGCATGGCTCAGCGTATTTGGATGCATTGGAATCGGCGGATTGATTTATTACCGCATCAATTGGAAACCCCTAGCAGGGATTGCGGCCATCGTTTTACTTGTACTTTTATTCAAATGGGATTCAATTCAAATGGAATTGGCACGCAATAAACAAGATCATACGACAGAATCCTTTGATGAACGTTTGCAAAGCGCCACGAATATTTCCACAGATGCCTCCAACTTAGAACGCATCAACAGATGGAGTTGCGCGCTTGCGATGTTTGAAAAAAGGCCGATTTTTGGTTATGGGCCTGGTACATATGCATTTGAATACGCACCGTTTCAAGAACCTGAGAATCTCACGATTATTTCCACCAATTTTGGCGATATGGGGAATGCGCACAGTGAGTACCTCGGCGCATTAGCGGAGATGGGCATCATCGGATTGCTTGCCTTCTTGGCAATTGTAGCGACTATTTTTTATACCAGCATCGTGGTTTACAACCGGATTCCTCTATCAGATTCAGGGACAAGAATTTTAATATTGAGTATGATTATGGCCTTATCAACCTATTTCATTCATGCCTTCTTGAACAATTTCCTTGATACAGATAAAGCTGCTGTTCCAGTTTTTGGGATGTGCGCCATGATCATTGCGATTGGACTTCAACAAAAACAATTAGCGTCCAATCCAAAGTGATGGATTCAAACTTTTGGTCATTCCACCAGCAACAGAGTGAATTTCGAAATGGCATATAGACACGCCGCTATCATCTGCTAATAAACTTCCGATTGCCTGTTTCGAAGATACTTTTGATCCAACACTCACATATGTTTCTTGCATGTTTCCGTAAACTGTTCGGTACGCTCCGTGTTTAATGACCACAAACTTACCGGCTCCATTGATAGAGAATACGCTAGTTACTTCTCCTTCGAATACAGAACGGACACGTGAATACTTAGGACAGGTAATATCGATTCCATTATTATTGGTCACCACACCAGCCAATGTTGGATGCGGATTTGTTCCATAACGCTCCGTGATGCTTCCTTTTTCAACCGGCCAAGGAAGTCTTCCGCGATTCACTTCGAAACTTTTACCAACTGCTGATCCTTCTGTAGATTCGGTATACGTTACCTGTTTTGGTTTCGCAGGTTCAGTAGTTGTAGCTTTTGGTGTTGTTTTGGGCGTTTCCGGTGTTTTGCCGGATGTTCCGCCGCCCGTTGTTGCCTTTGGTGTGGTAGCTGCCAAATTTGCCTGACGTTTTTCTTCTTCTTTTCGTGCTTTATCGCGTTCTTTTTGTCGTGTTTGTTCACGGGCAATTTCCTGGCGAAGTTCCGCGTCAATTCGTTGTTTTATTTCCGATTTTTTTCGCTCGTCTGCCTTTAATTGCGTGAGTAAATTCTGCTCCTCTTTCTTGAACTTTTCATAGGATTTTTCTTTCTTCGACTTATCCTTGGTGATTAATTCCCTTTCCTGTTTCTTCTCTTCAAGTGCCTGTAATTTAGAATCCTTTTCTTCTGAAATATTGGTTATTTCCTCTGCAATTAATGCTTGATGCTGCTTGATTAACGCCGCTTGCTTTTTCTGAACCCCTGCTACCTTTTTCAAATATCGGTTTCGTTTCATCGCTTCATTGTAATTATCCGCTGATAACAAATACATTACGCGTCCATAACTACTTCGGTGTTTGTAAGCATACAAAACCATCTTTTTATACTGTCGTTTTAAGTCAATTAATCTTTTTTTCAGGCGTTTCACCTCCTGTTTTTTCTCGACCATTTTAATCTCGGCAATACGGACTTGATTATCAAAAATCCGCACCAATGCTTCGCGGCTTTTGATTTGATTTTCAATTAAACGAATTTCATTCAACGACGCTTGTGTGTTCGATTTCACTTTCGACAAGAGTGCTTTCGTATTCGAAATACGTTTTTCTAATTTTTGTTGCTCTTTTTTGAGTTTTTCTTGACTTGACTGTCCAAAAGATAGTCCAACAAAGAAAAAGAAGAACAATAAACTACTTACATTTTTCATATTTCTCCGGTATGACGATTATTAATTCTTGTGGCTCATTTATTTCCACTTTTTCATAATCCATTTTGATGTAAATTCCTTTTTCCTTCGCCTTGATGTGCATATGTACCACTTTCGGGACATTCATTCCATTTACTTCCTGACGTTGTTCATAAATCACTTTGATTTCCGTAGAATCACTAGGACTTTTAATGGTTGTTTGTTGAAGGGATTTCCCATCCTTACTCAGAATGTAATTCAAGACAATGTCCTCCTTTGGACGTCGGTCCATTCGTTTTTTATCGCGCTTTTTGTGTGTCGAAATACTGTATTGATATGGGTCATGATCCACAAAGTACTTCTGTTCGATGTTGTAATCCAAGGGTTTACCCAAAAACAATTCCTCCATGTTTTCATAAGTGAAATCAACACCAAAGGTAGTTTTCAAATAATCTAAAGATTGGATGGTGTAACATTTCTCCCGTTTGTTGACAACGGTAATCGTGTCTTTGGTTACCATGGCCGTCACAATTGGAATGCGTGCATAGGTGATAATCGCACTAATTGCGCTATCGGCAACAATCTTAAGGGATGTTTTAAAGGAGATATCTGTTGTTGAATCCTTGTAATTGATGTCCAATTTAGAATAAAACGTTTTCGGTTCAATCTTAGATAAACTATCCAATCGATCGACCAAGTCTTTATCCTTTATTTTGGGGAGTTTATCCCCGTTCATTAGTTCGCTCCCTGCTTTTGGGGAACAAGCAAACAAAGTCCAAATAAAGCTTATTCCGACAGTTATTTTAAAAAACAGGTTTTGCATACTTCTTTTGTGTGATTTTTTCGTTCAGTATTTTGTTTGCTGAACCAAGTTCTTTTGCTCTCATCCAGTAAGACATGGCCTCCACTTTATTACCCAACATAAATAGGATGTCTCCCATGTGCTCTGCATATAACTTGTCGTTACATTCAACAGAGCCACATGCTCGATCAAGGAAACTTTTCGCTTCCACATATTTTCCTTGTTGAAACAAAATAAATCCTTTTGTATCCAGGTAACGTGCCTCATTCGGGAATTGTGCCAATACCTCATCGATGATCTTTGCGGCTTTGGTTAAATCCAATTCGTGCAAAGCCAACTGGTAAGCATAATTGTTCTTGACAAAGTTGTTTTTCGTAGAGTGATTCAGCGATGATTCAAAGGCCGCAAGCGCCTCTTTTGTGTGCTTCATTCCAAATTCTGCTTCACCGATTTGACCGTAAAATTCTGCTTTTAGGTCCGGATCTTTCAACACATATTCGATTCCCGTTTGCAAGGTGCTAAGTGACTTTTGAAAATTACCTTGATGGTTGAGGGCCGTCCCTAAAACAAAGTATGGAAGGGCTTGAGTTGGGAAAAAACCGATGCTTTTCTCTGCGTCTATGACCAAGCTATCAAACTGTTGGAATTCGTATTCCAATAATAAAATTTGATTCCAAATTGGGTATACATTTGGGTCACAAGCTACCGCTGCTTTGTACGATGCAATCGCTTGAACGAATTGATTGGTCTTAAAGTAGTAGTCACCTGAAATAGAATGGGCTTTCGTATCCTTCGGATATTTCTTACACATATACAGCACCAACGATTCCATGTCTGGATCCATGACCTCTTGTCCCTGAAGGGCCATTAAAATATTCATCTTTTGATCAATACTTGGTCCTTCAGACTTAATTGCTGCTTTTAAATTTTGTAGTCCATTTTTAGTGTCGCCAGATTGCATTTGCATATCTCCAAGCATCAATAAAGCCATTCCGTTTGATGGATCAACCGCAACCAACTCCTTTAATAACTCGAATCCTTCTTGGTAGCGTTTATGCTGTAAATAATAATCGACTAAATTGGCGATGACCATTGGTTCTCCTTCGAATTTCTTTTTCGCCGCTTTGAGCACTTCGATGGCTTCTTCATCTCGTTTAACAGAAACGAGCAGTTTAAATTTTTCAATGGCAATTCCCGGATTAGGGCCGAGGTTGTTTTCCATGCGCGTCAATAACTCCAATCCTTTTTTCACATCCCCTAACTGCGCATAACATTCGGCAACACCCGCATAATACGTTGTGTTATTTGGTGTTTTTTTGAGTAACTTTTCGAAAACCGCAATCGCATCAGGAAATTTTTTCAACTCCACATACATGAAGGCCAATTCACTCTGATAATGCTCATTTTTTGGTTCAATTTCCGAAGCCTTCAGTGTATGAAAAGCTGCTTGATCTAAGTTTTCCTGGTTCAAATAAATTTGAGCTAGAGCAAAATGTGCGGCATCGTCCCTTTCATCAATTACAAGGCAAGCATTGAACTTATCAATTGCCTCTTGAGCTTGTCCATTCAGTTTTAAGCGCACCCCTTCGTGAAAAGAATGAATGTACGCGGCATCGTGTTCCACCTTTCGTTTATTCTTCAATTTTGCACAAGAAGAAAACAAAAGTGTCCAACAAAAAAGAAAAAGGATTTTATTCATGTGTCGTGCTAAAGTCACCCAAACTTAGGTCTTTTGATCGTCCTTTGTATACAACATTCGAGCCAAGCATGGAATCGGCAATGATCGCATTGGAGATCTGTGTGTTTTGTTGAATATTCGTGTTGCGAATTACCGAGTTTTCCACCACTGAATTCGCGCCAATGGAAACATGTGGTCCAATGACAGATGCATGTATTTTCACGTTTTTACCGATAAAACAAGGTTGAATGATCACGGAATTCACACATTCCGCACTGGCATCTTGCATAGCAATTCCCGCAGCATGATCAAATGCTAACACACGTTGATTGGTGTGAACAGTCACTTCTTTGTTCCCACAGTCCAACCATTCAGAAACCGTTCCTGGTTTGAAAACCACTCCGGATTCCGTTAAGCGACGAAGAGCATCCGGCAGTTGGTATTCTCCGCTTTTGATGACAGCGTGATCGATCAGGTACTGTAGTTCTTTATGCAATCTTTCACCATCGCGGAAATAATATATCCCGATCATCGCTAAATCGGACACAAATTCCTTTGGTTTTTCCACGAAATCGATGATTTCGCCGCGCTCATTCATTTTAATCACGCCAAAAGCACTTGGATCCTCGATTTGTTTCACCCATAAAATTCCTTCGTCCTCTGAACTGATTTTAAAATCCGCCTTGAATAAGGTGTCGGCAAATGCCACAACAACAGGACCTGTCAATTTTTCGGCAGCGCAGAGCACCGCATGCGCAGTTCCCAAAGGTTGATGTTGGTAGTGTATGGAGCCTTTCGCTCCTAATTTCTCTGCAACAGCTAATAATTCTTGCTCAACCTCTGAACCAAATTCACCAACGACAAAAGCAATTTCATCAATTTTCTCTGCACAAACACGCGCAATGTCCTCGACAAGGCGGTGAACAATTGGCTTCCCACCTACAGGAACTAAGGGTTTAGGAACAGTTAAGGTATGTGGTCTCAGTCGGCTTCCTCTTCCAGCCATCGGTACAATTACATTCATCTTTTCTTATTTTATTCCCGTACTACCAAATCCTCCCGCCCCTCGCGCTGAGTCAGTGAGTTCCGTGACTTCTGTTAATGTTACTTTTTGAATCGGACAAAACACCATTTGAGCAATCCGTTCTCCATCCTCTATGACAAACTCTTCTTCTGATAAATTGATTAAAATCACGCCTATTTCTCCACGGTAATCTGCATCCACCGTACCTGGGGTGTTCAATACAGTCACTCCTTTTTTTAGTGCCAAGCCACTGCGTGGACGAATTTGACATTCGATAGAAGGATCCATTTCTAAAAATAATCCCGTCTTAATTAATGCACGTTGCAAAGGTTTCAATGTCACGACCTCCTCGATGTTCGCACGAATATCCATGCCTGAAGAACCCGCTGTTTCGTATTTCGGTAAGTCGTGTTTGGACTTATTGGTGATTTTTACCTGCATTTTTTCTAATTATAGTCAAAATTAGTAAAATACAGGTCCTGAAAACGGCAATGAATTAGGAGAAATCAACAGCGTACTATTAACAACCTATCGACTTATTTTCTTTGTCCCGTTTGGATTTGAGCGGAATTTTCACCTCAATTCATTACTTTTGTTTTCGCAAATAAACTGTTATGTTAGAAATTCAACGCATTCGTGCCGAAAAAGACGCTTTAGTCAAAGGATTATTAAAACGAAATATTCAAGCCGAGGCTACCTTAGATGAGATTCTTGCAAAGGATCAAGCATGGCGATCGGCTAAAACAGAAATGGATACGATCGCTGCGGAAATGAACCAATTGGCTCGTACTATCGGCGAATTATTTAAAACAGGAAAACAAGCGGAAGCAGCGAGTTTGAAAGAGCGTACCGCTGGACTAAAAGTTCAAGAAGCGAGTTTGAAAACAACTGTGGATGGACTCGAAAGTGAAATCACAAAATTATTGTACACACTACCAAATGTTCCAAACGAATTGGTTCCAAGCGGACGCGATGCCAACGATAACGAAACAGTTTACGAACAAGGTTCTGCTCCAGTATTTGGTTTTGATGCATTGCCTCACTGGGACTTAGCTAAAAAATACAACCTCATCGATTTTGAATTAGGCGTAAAAGTAACCGGAGCAGGATTCCCGTTTTACCGTGGAAAAGGTGCGAAATTACAACGTGCCTTGATTCAATTCTTCTTAGAGGAAGCTAGCAAAGATGGTTACGAAGAAATTCAAGCTCCGTTGATGGTGAACGAAGCGAGTGGAATTGGGACAGGACAACTTCCAGACAAGGAAGGACAAATGTACTACATGAAAGAGGATGACTTTTACATGATTCCAACAGCAGAAGTTCCTTTGACGAATATTTACAGAGACGTTATTTTACCTGGTCCAGATTTCTCCATTAAAATGTGCGGTTATACGCCATGTTTCAGAAGAGAAGCAGGTTCTTACGGTAAAGATGTACGTGGATTAAATCGCCTTCATCAGTTCGATAAAGTAGAAATCGTTCGCGTTGAACATCCATCTAATACCGCGCAAGCCTTGGAAGATATGATGGAGCACGTGAAAGGACTATTAGACAAACTTGGATTGCAGTTCCGAATTTTGCGCTTATGCGGTGGCGATATGGGATTTGCATCAGCCATGACGTATGATTTTGAAGTCTACTCTGCCGCACAAGAAAAATGGTTAGAAGTGAGCTCTGTTTCTCGTTTCGATACCTTCCAAGCAAACCGTTTAAAATTGCGTTTTAAAGATGCTGACAAAAAATCTCACCTTTGTCATACCTTGAATGGCTCAGCGCTTGCATTGCCTAGAATTGTAGCTGCTTTATTGGAAAACCACCAAGATGAACATGGAATTAACATTCCAGAAGCGCTACGTCCGTATACTGGTTTTGACCGCATTGATTAAGCTGTGAAACGCGTAACGGGAATTGGTGGAATTCTCTTTGAATGTGAGAATCCGGAAGAAATGAAATCTTGGTATCAGAAACACCTCGGACTTCAAACCGATGCCTACGGTACCAATTTTGAATGGAGGACGGCAGAAGATCCAAGTCAAAAAGGCTTCACCCAATGGAGTCCAATGCCGAAAGAATCTGCGTATCTAAAACCATCGAATCATACGTTCATGATGAATTACAGAGTGGCCGATTTGTCTGCGCTCGTTCCGATTTTAAAACAAGAAGGCGTTCACATTCTCGATGAAATAGAAGAATTCGAATACGGGAAATTCGTCCATATTCTAGATGTGGAAGGAAATAAAATTGAACTCTGGGAACCTAAGGACGAGGCGTATGATCAAATTGTTGACGGACGAACAAAATAATCGATTCTAAAACAATCTATTGAGAATTCGAACGTTAATCAAGCCAACAACCTTATCTTCGTAAGGCATGAAGCCGAACTATTTTTGGACTTTCTTATTGTTTTGTTTTATTTCTATTGGAGCTCAAGCTCAACATGGGAATCATCGTGCTATTCACCAACAATTTAGTACGGAATGGACGCGCATCGATACGCTGAGTATTTATCCAAGTTCATTTGTAGTCGTCGCTGGCAAGGATACCTTAAAAGCAAGTGCCTATGAAATCGATTTTCTTTCGGCCAAATTTCGCTTAATCGATACATCAACAGACACCTTAACCCTTTCCTACCAAGTTTGGCCCATTGATTTCACCAAACAATACTTGAAACGAGACAGCACTTTGATTTTTAGTGGACGCGGACTTAACGAGCGAGACCTGTTCAAAATCGAAGCCAATACCACTCCACCAACGCTCTTCGGTGGAAATGAAATCGCAAAAACGGAAGTATTTCCCGGGGATTGAGCTTTGGAAACAAGCAAAGTTTAGGGATCAACTCCGCCTTAAACTTAGAGCTAAACGGAATGATTAGCGATAACTTGAAGTTAAGTGCCTCCATTTCTGATGCGAATATT
>JBEDJV010000006.1:0-18849 GCA_041172545.1 Bacteroidota bacterium
ACAGGATGATTATGCGTTTGATATGACATCCAGAATTTATGCAGAAGCAGGTTATGCGGTAGCCAATGTAAATTATCGCGGTAGTAGCGGAAGAGGCGTTGCATTCACCAATGCCATTTATGCCGACTGGGGCAATAAGGAAGTAATAGATATTGTGGGTGCTGCAGATTATTTAATCAAAGAAGGTATTGCAGAATACAAAATTCATCTCACTGGCAATACCGTGATAGACACCTTATTAGCGATGACAAAAAAAAATCTCACGCATGACTTTAACATAGATAAAGATAAAAAATTAATTCGCTTCTGCTATGCTAAGGACGATGATACCCTAACAAGTGCAACGGATCGCTTATGCAAGATTTAAAAGTAAGTTTAATTCAGGCGGATCAATTTTGGGAGGACACTTCTGCCAATTTGAAAAAATTCGAATCGTTTATTGCACCTCTGGAAGATTCAGACCTCATTGTTCTTCCAGAAATGTTTCACACCTCTTTTTCCATGAACTCATCTTTGGCGGAAGAATGGAGTACTAATCCGGTAATTGAACAATTGAAATATTGGGCCACCAATCATCAAATGGCCATCTACACTTCATTAATGGTAAGAGAGGATCAGTACTATTTTAATCGAGGTGTGTTTGTGGAGCCTTCAGGAAAAGTTTCTTATTACAACAAACGTAGGTCCTTTGGACTAGGTGGCGAAGACAAGATTTTCACGGAAGGAACGACAGAAACGATTGTTGAATTCAAGGGATGGAAGTTTAACTTACAAATTTGTTATGATTTGCGCTTCCCTGAGCTCATTCGCAATCGCATTGAGCAAAACGGACAAAGCGCTTATGATGTGCTCTTATACGTCGCAAATTGGCCGAAAAAACGCGTTCTTCATTGGTCTACATTATTGAAAGCACGTGCCATCGAAAATCAATGTTATACGATTGGAGTGAATCGAGTGGGTATCGACGGAAACGACATCGTTTATCCTGGAGCTTCGGCTGTCTATGACGGTCTAGGTGCTACTTTATTGGAAATGGATGATCAAGAAGCCGTCCAAACATGCATGTTGTCATGGGATAACATTCAACAATTGCGTATTCAATTACCTTTTTTGAAGGATAGGAAATAGTTTGTATATTTGATAACAAGAAAAAACAGATAAAATGAAAAAAGTTCTACTCTCGGCTGTCGTATTTGCTTCTGCAATGGCTGCTCATGCGCAAAAAGCCCCTAAATTAGCAACGTTCCAAGATTTGGTAAAGGCGCCAATTCATGCAGAATCAATTGAATCTAACGAAAAAGCCTTAGGTGTAACAATTTGGTCCGATGACTTCTCAACTCCAGCTAACTGGACGATAGATAACAGTGGTCAAACTGGAATCGATTTTGGATGGAACATTAACAACACTTCCGATGGATGGTGGTCAACTGCTGGAATCAATTCTACTTCAGGTGGTAACTATGCTGAGTTAGTGAATGGTGACCCAACTGCATCTCCAGCTACTCAAGCACTAAATGTAGTTTACACGATGACAACGGCAAATCCTATCGATGTTGCTGCGCTTGGTGGTTCAAATCAAATCTCTTTGATGTTTAATCAGTACGGTGCACGTTTCAATGATTTACAAGAAATGTTCATCAGTACAAATGGAACAACATGGGTTTCTGTTGGAAACAACCTAGACAAATCCGTATTATCTCAATCAGGAGGTTCAGCGTACACCAATCCAGATTCAAAATCTTTGAACTTGGCTCCTTTCTTGACAGGTGCTCCTAGTCAACTTTGGATCCGTTTTCAATGGACAACAAACTATCCGAATTCAGCAACGAATCCAAATGTTTGGATCACATACGGTTGGTATATCGATGACGTAAAATTGGTGACTAATCCAACAAATGACCTTGCTGTAACTGGTACAGATTGGGGTTCAGTAGGTCTTCATTACTACCAAATTCCTACGGCACAAGTAGCACCAATTGATTTCTCTGCGGACATCTTTAATGGTGGTGTGAACAATCAATCAAATGTAAAATTAAACGTGAACGTAAACAGTGGAGCTTTTGTTGGATCAAGTGCACCAACTACAATCGTTTCTTTGGATACCTTAAATGTAACTGTAGCAACGCAATTTACACCACCTGCAACAGTGGCGGCTTATACGGTAACACGCAATATTACTTCGGATTCTACGGATGACGTATCGGCAAATAATACCATGTCTGATATCACTTTCAACGTATCAAACTTCATTTATGCTCGTGATAACAATGTTGTTGCTGGAAGTACTTCAAACGGAACAAACGGTTTCGAAACAGGGAACTTGTACGATATTTTCCAAGACGCTTTATTAAAAGCAATTAACGTTCGCCTTCCAAATGGTACGAATGGCGCAACAGTTGGAACAGAGATCTACGTTAAATTATATTCAATTGATGCCGTATCAGGAGACTTCGTTTACGAATCAGAATCTGCACCTTTAGTTTTGGCAGCGAATAACTTGAACACAAACTTGGTAATCGAACTTGAGCCTTACGTAAATGTAACTGCTGGTACAACATATTTGGCTGTAGTTGGTTCTTACACTGCTGGTTTGAAAGTTTCTAACGCTGGTACTTCACCAGCACAAACATCTTTCTTATTAGACGGAAACGATATTACAACCTCTACTTTATTCTACCAAACTTCTACACCTTATGTACGTTTGAATTTTGATCCAGTTTTAGGAACAGAGGAGATTGAGCAAGTGCAACAAGCAGTGATTATGCCGAATCCATCTAATGGTGTTGCTTCTTTGCAATTCGAATTAATGAATGCTTCTGATGTAACGATTTCTGTATTAGATGTTGCTGGTAAAGAAGTACAAAACACAGCGTTAAACCAATTGACTTCTGGAACTCACAATGTAGCTCTTGAATCATCAAAATGGAATAGCGGAGTTTACTTTGTAAATATTGCTTCTAACGGAACAGTGTTGACGAAAAAATTCGTTAAAAAATAATGAACTAATTAAAACCTTGAAAGGCCGGTACTCCCGGCCTTTTTTTGTTATGTGGGAATTTGAAGTAGGATACATAGGATTGTTTTTAAGCGCATTTTTTGCTGCGACGATCATTCCTATCGCATCAGAAGCAGTTCTACTTGCAATGCTCGCGTATCACTATGACCCGCTCGTCTGTTTAGTCGTTGTTTCAACAGGAAATACACTCGGAGCCATACTCAACTATTACATCGGCTACTTTGCCAAACCAATTTGGCTCAAAAAAATAGGAGTAAGTATGAGTCAAATTGAAGCATGGAAGGAACGTGTGCATAAATACGGCGTCTGGCTTGCCTTGTTGTCATGGCTTCCTCTGATCGGAGACTTAATCGGTGTGGTACTTGGTTTCTTTCGAGCACCTATATTCTTGACCTCCCTCTTTTTCGCAGTTGGAAAAATACTACGTTACTCCGTTGTAATACTATTTTACTTTCTTTTTTGAGACTTTTTGAATATGCAAATATTCTAAGACCGGATCCTTTTTTTGAATTAATTGTTGGCGATTTATCGAAATGACATGGTCAGGTTCAATTGCCTTTAACTCAATACTGGAAAGATCCTTTGGCGTAAATTTTAAGGTAGATACCATCAAGTGGATGTTCGAATGGTCTAAAGTATAAGGCGCACTATTTCCAAAGGTCCCACCAATACCACCCATGCATTGAGTCCCAATAATTTCTCCTCTCAGTGATCTTTTAAACCATCCAGCGAATAAGACAGAAGCGGACATCGATGAACCGTTTGTAATTAATGTGCACTTACCTTTGTAGGTAAAATTCAATTTATTCTCAGGCGTGTAGGCGTATAAAATGGTGCGCGTTGTTCCCAATGGGGATTTGTAAAAATCGTATTCCTGACTAATAAGTCCATTTGGATAAACACGCTCTGCACGGTTCATGAATTGTCGCTCTTGGTAAAAAGGAAGGGATGCAAATCGATCAAAATTACTTCTCTTATACAAGTAATTCATCTGCAAAGGAGCACCACTCAGATTCAAATAACTCAAGACATATTCCTGTGCGCGCAACATACCGCCTAAATTATCGCGTAAATCAATGTACAATTCTTGAACGTTGTTTTTCTTTATTTCTGAAAAGCACGCATCTATCTGTTTTTTGAATTTCTTCAGTGAAATGGGATCGAAGGACTCAATCGTCAATACGCAACGCTTATCTTTATCTAAAAAATAATGTACCGGACCTCGTAAATCAATCGATTTATCCTTTAAATACTGTCCAGATTTCACATAATTTGCACCCAATACAACGGTGTCACCGCTTAAATTCACTAATTTAAATTGGGCCTTGTCCGTTAAATTGGCACGGTGTAGCAAGTTGAATGTCGCACCGATCATTCGTTGAGCGATTTCTTCTTGGGCATAGCTCGCATTTCCCTCAGAAAAACTTAAACGTTTACTCATGGCGAATAAACTATCCATACGGTATGAATCGATTTGTAGGATTTCACTTCCGACTGGAATGTCATTTTTATAAATACCCTCCAAATAGAATTTATGGTCGATTCTAACGATGAAAAACGGGAGAACAGCACGATCCTTCGGTCCTAAATACAAATAGTCCCTTGGATTTAAATTGGTGTGTGAGTCCTTCATCACGCCTAAATAACTTGTGACAATTTGAAGGAACTCAAACATTGTCTTCTCGGTCGAACAAGATTTCAATGCACGTTTGTAACCATTGACAAAGGCTTCCACTCCACAATATAAACTTGGATTCGGATGCGTTTCTAATATGTGCTCATGCAATTGTTCTATGTCCGCTTTCATCGCTTCAGGACATAATTTTACTTCACTGATTTCATCTTTTGAATAGCGAAAATAGGAGGTGCAATCCTGCGCGCTTCCATTGAAGGAATGCAGCAGAGCAAGAACCAGAAAGAGCTTAAATATTTGCATGAAAGAGTTATTCGAAGTTAATAGATTTAGTTGAATTAATACTAAATTTGAATTCTTAAATTCTGATGAATACCATGATTCAAAAATCTGTTGCTTTCAGCTTATTAACGCTTGTCTTTCTTTCTTGTCACAGAACAGATGAGAAATTTTGTTCTTGCATGGACAAAAGCGAAGAGGTAAATGCCTTGACGGAAAAAATATGGCAACACGACGCAACAAAAGACGATAGTCTGCAGTTGAAAAAATTGATTGCGTCGAAAAAGGAACTATGCGAAAGCTATGCCTTGAAGAATGGAGAGGAATTAATGAAATTGCGGGAGGATTGTAAGTAAAATGGAAGAAACTAAAACTGTATTAATCGCCGGCGGATCTGGATTAATTGGCAAGCAACTGACAAAAGTCTTTAAAGAACGAGGATACCGTGTTTACAAGCTTTCTCGGAATGCACGTAAGCAAGGACACATCGAGTGGAATCCGAAGACAAAACAGATCGATGAAAAATACCTCAGTCGAATTCACATTTTGATTAACCTTGCCGGGGCAAATATTGGAGATAAAAACTGGACAACTTCCCGTAAAAAAGAATTAATTGATTCGCGAGTACAATCTACAGAGTTTTTAAGTGAACTCGCTCTTAAAATGCCCAAACTAAGCTATTACGTCGGTGCCTCTGGTGTAAACTGCTATGACTTAAAGCAAGATAAACTTTTTCAAGAAGAGGATGCTTATGGATCAGATTTCCTCAGCACACTTGTACATGACTGGGAAAAAGCAAGCGATCGTTTTAATGGCATTTGTCCATACATGAAATTGCGCATCGCCATGGTTTTATCCAATCGAGGCGGTTCACTCACAGCGATGAAACGACCTGTATTCTTTGGATTAGGTTCTCCACTTGGATCCGGAAATCAATACCATCCGTGGATTCACATCGATGATTTATGTAGAATGATCTCCTTTGGGATTGAACATCAACTCGAAGGAACGTATAATGCGGTGGCCGAGTGTGATACAAATCGAACCATGATGAAAGGAATCGCGAAATATATGCACCGTCCATTCTTTTTGCCAGCTGTGCCAAGCGGAATTCTTAAATTCATTCTAGGTGAGCGATCTATGCTTGTCCTTTCCGACCTCCGTGTGTCGAACGATAAGATAAAAAATGCGGGATTTCAATTTAAATTCGACAAGCTTAACAAAGCCTTAAAAGACCTATTCTCGAAATAATTATTTATTATTTAACATTCAAATCGCTTCTTTGAACTCCGAAAAAGGGTATTTTCAAAGAAAAAACGAATGGCTAAATCTCAAAAAATATTCGTCCTAGACACGTCTGTCTTACTCCACGACTTCGATTCCATCTCAAATTTTGATGAGCATTCTGTCGCTATTCCAATAACAGTTTTGGAGGAACTTGATAAGTTTAAGGTTGGGAACGATACGAAGAACTTCTCGGCGAGAGAGGTTATCCGTTTCATAGACCGACTCTCTGGAAGCGGTTCTTTACAAGAGTGGATTCCACTTGGTCCTGGACTCGGTAATTTTAAAATTATCATGGAACATTCCCCCGTCCAATTAAATGCGGAGGAAATTTACGGAGCCTATAAAAACGACCACAAAATCATCAATGCGGCGCTCCACCTGAAAGAAAAGGAAAAACGCAAATCGGTAATACTCGTTACCAAGGACATCAATCTGCGCATAAAGTCAAAGGCTTTAGGATTGGTGGCAGAGGATTATCAAACAGGGAAGGTGCATTCGGATGAAATTCGAGCTTCAAGTACCTACAACATCGATGGACTTGAATCTACGTACATCCGTGAAATATTTACCAAAGGAAGTGTTCCTGAAGATGGAAATCTTGGAGAAAAGAAGGAAGTCAACGGATACTACATTCTGAAAAATGGAAAAACCTCCGCACTTGCTTTTTACAACCACCTAACGGACCGTGTTGATCGCATTGAAAAGGAATTTATTTATGGAATCAAACCCAAGAACGCCGAACAAGCGTTTGCTTTTCACGCGCTACTCAACAATGACATCAAATTAGTAGCCTTACAAGGTGTTGCCGGAACCGGAAAAACACTGCTCGCCTTAGCCGCGGCACTTGAGCAACAAAAATTGTATAACCAAGTGATTTTGGCGCGACCAATTGTGCCTTTATCGAACAAAGAAATTGGATTCTTGCCAGGAGATGCAAACGATAAAATCGGTCCATATATGGAACCACTTTGGGATAATTTAAAGTTCATAAAATCACAATTTGGCGAGAACGAAAAAAAGCACAAAGCCATCATGGAAATGCAAGATTCCGGCAAAATCATCATCACTCCATTGGCCTTCATCCGAGGTAGAAGTCTATCCAACATCATGTTTATCATCGACGAGGCACAGAATTTAACACCTCACGAAGTGAAAACCATCATCACTAGAGCGGGTGAAAACACGAAAATTGTATTTACTGGAGATGTGCATCAAATTGACACTCCGTACCTAGATGAAAACAGTAATGGACTAGCCTATTTGATTGACCGATTAAAAGGAGAATCACTTTTCGCTCACGTCAAATTAGAAAAGGGAGAACGATCTGAATTGGCGAATTTAGCGAACGATTTACTATAGAAGTATTATTGGATTCGAACTAATTCACCGAAATACATCGTTTTTTCAGTTTTTGTCTCCATGTACAACTGAGAAATGGAACTCTTTTTACTCGGGAAATAAATGTCGATTAATTCCGTGAGGAAATCAGAATCCACAGTGGGAGAATACGTATTCATAATGAGGAATCCATCTTCTGCAAGCAGATTGGATGCCGTCATCATTAATTCATCAATTTTATCTTCTAATTTCCATTTTTCACCACTTGCTCCGATTCCCCATGCAGGTGGATCCATGATGATTCCTTTGTACTTGTTTTCGCGTTTGACTTCACGTGCGGCAAATTTTAACGCATCGTCGTGAACCCACTTGATGTTTAATAATTTGCACTCTTCCATGTTTCGCTTTGCCCAATTCAAGGTGGATTTTGCTGAATCAACATGAAAGGTGTCGGCGCCTTTTAAACGCGCCATGCATGAAGCAGCTCCTGTGTAGGCGAAAAGATTTAAAAAACGCTCGTCCGCTGAAATGTGTTCTTCAATAAAACGCCAGTTAGCTTCCTGTTCAGGAAATAAGCCAATGTGTTTGAATTTCGTCAAGGAAAGGGTAAAGTGTAAGCGCTGGTATTTAATGGTCCACTCAGACGGAACATTTTTTTTCAAGCATTTCCATTTTCCCTGCTGTGACTTTCCTTCAATGAATTCCCAATGTGCTAGGTTTCGCCATTCTGTAAAGGGCATCCCGCTGTGGAAATAGGCTTGAACCTCCGGACGAATGGTAATAATTTTACCCCAACGTTCTAATTTCTTTCCACCACCAGCATCTAATAGTTCGTAATCTGCCCAAGGTTCGGCGTAAATTCTAGGTATATCACTCATTAATTAGCGCATTTTAGGCGTTTTCTTACGTCCACCCATCATTTGAGCCTGGCGCATTTGGTTTTTGGATGGCGCCATCTGCAATTGACTTTGCATCGTTTTTATTTGGTCGCGCATCATTCCGTTTTTATCTAATTTTTTCGCTTCAGCTAGTAAGGCAACAGCTTCGTTTTTTCTTCCTGTTTGAGCGCAAATTCCTGCCAAATGCATGCGAGCTACCGCGTTGTCTTCACCAGTTCTCAAGCCAAGGTCCATCGCCCTTCTTAGTAATTTCTCGCTGTTAGCAAAACCTAATTCTTGTCCGCCCATAACTGCTTTTAAAAACAATACATATGCGTGTTGTCTCTTCGGAAGAAATTCCGGATGTGAAATACGATCAATGTATTTCTTCGCTTTGTCGGTATTTCCAACGCGCATTTGATTCAATGCCAATAATACATTTTCGTTTCTGAAAAAAGAAAGAATGATTAAAGCAGTCACGAAAATAAAAGTGATGCCCCATCCCCAATGCCCGGTGGCAAATAAATAAACGTTGAATCCAGTAGCAACAACAGCTAATACAATACGGATGATAAATGCAATCATAAATTAATTTTAATAGGTCAAATAGTTAGTCAATGGTAGCGATACATTTTAATTCTATCGCAATTGGAGTAGGCAAGGAGTTGATTTCTACAGTCGTTCGACACGGTAAGTTATCCTTAAAATATTCTGCGTAGACGCGATTGTAAACCTGAAAATCGCGTTTCATGTGCACTAAAAATACGGTCACATCCACAAGCTGGTCCCAACTAGATCCAGATTCTTCTAGAATGATGCGAACGTTGTCAAACACACTTCTACACTGCGCTTCAAAATCGAATTCAATGAAATTTCCATTTTTATCCAATTTTAATCCGGGTACTGCTGAATCGGTATCATCTGAACCAGCAACTCTCGGACCAACACCCGATAAGAAAAGGAGGTTTCCAACTCGTCGTGCATGTGGATACAATCCAACCGGTTTGGGAGCTTTATTTGTGGAAATTCGATTTTGTTCTGACATTTTGAATGCTTTGGGCAAATATACTAAAAGCAAACGATTTTTTCTGCAAGATCTAAGGCCGATAAGCATTCGTTCAGATAATTGTGTAACTTCGCTTTACATGCAAAATAATTCGGCACATATGGAGCTTTCGATTGTTATTCCTACTTGCAATGAGGAGGGGAACATCGTTCCAATGTATCATCGTTTGTTGGCCGTGATGAAGGAGATTCAAGTTGCCAATTTTGAGTTTGTGTTTGTAGATGATGGAAGTTCAGATCTTTCGTTACTCCGAATTCAAGAGTTACGCGCAGAAGATAGCCGTGTTAAATTCATTCAACTCAGCCGGAATTTTGGACACCAAAATGCACTGAAAGCTGGACTCGATCACGCGAAAGGCTCAGCGGTAATCAGCATGGATGCAGATTTGCAACATCCACCAGAGTTAATCACATCGCTTTTCGAAAAATGGAAAGCTGGATTTGAAGTGGTGTACACCATTCGAAAAGATCATCAAAAAGTTCCGTTTTTGAAAAAATGGACATCCAAAGGATTCTACCGTTTGACCAATAAATTGGCAGAGATTCCGATGGAGGAAGGAACAGCAGATTTTCGTTTATTGGACCGAAAAGTTGTAGATGCACTGAAGAAATATACAGAATCTCACTTGTTCTTGAGGGGAATCATTCCCTCTTTGGGATTTAAACAAATCGGTATTCCCTACACCCCTCATGCACGTGTATCTGGTCAAACGAAGTACTCCTTTTCTAAAATGCTTCATTTTGCCTTAACAGGTATAACGTCTTCAAGCGCAAAGCCACTGTATTTTTCGATTTACGCTGGATTGTTTTTTGCAATGCTCGCATTTTTGTATGGGATTTACGCCATTTATATTGCCGCATTTACCGATGAAGCGATAACAGGTTGGACCTCTATCATCGCGTCGATTTTGTTTATCGGTGGAATTCAATTAATCATGATTGGAATTCTGGGTATTTACTTGGGTAAATTGTTTATTCAAAGTAAAAATCGTCCACTGTATTTAATTACTGAAAAGGAACTAGACTGATTTTGGATTGGCTAGAATATACTCGAAACGTTATATCAATTGCCTGCTGAAAAAGAAAGAACCAAAGGATTCGATTCAAAAAAAGAGAGTCCTCACACTTCTTTGTTGCGTGTAGATAATCACCTCGGAAAGAATGCCCTTCAACCTAGAATGAGATCCCGATTCTTTTCTTTATCCAACCTAACAAATCATACAATTAATTCGAAAAGGTGCTAACTTTACATGAATTATTGAGAATCAAATTAAATTAATTCAGAATTTTTTACCCAAACTGCCAATTTAATTGTCGAACTTACGTTATACGAACAACATGAAATGGACCATCTACGTATTTGTCTTCCTTTTTACCTTTGTTTCAAGGGCTCAAATAGGCACGGGTACTTGGAAGCTTCACGTTTCGACTTCCAAGGCGATTGATGTTGTTGCTTCTGAAAACGAAGTCTTTACAGCATATGTCAATGGAATGTCCATTTATACCATGGACAGCGATGAACACCGCCTGTTAACCGCGTTAAATGGATTGTCGGATATTGAAATTTCTTGTCTTTACTACGATGAGGTTCAAAATGCAGTGTATATCGGATACAAAAATGGAAATATCGACAAATATAAAAATGGAGAAATTGTCAATATTCCAGCAATCAAACTAGCCCAAATCTCGGTTTCCAAGCGAATTAACCGTTTCGAACGAAATGGAATGTACGTTTATGCAGCAAATGACTTCTCCATCGTTCAACTAGATGCTGACAAAAACGAAGTAAAAGAAACGTTTTATCCCACCAATTCTACCGAACGAATTGTCGATGTAGCCATTTATCAGGATTCTATTTATGCACTAACTCC
Source organism: Bacteroidota bacterium (assembly GCA_041172545.1). Lineage (GTDB taxonomy): Bacteria > Bacteroidota > Bacteroidia > Flavobacteriales_D > Crocinitomicaceae > UBA952. The sequence goes on from JBEDJV010000006.1 coordinate 11,368, forward strand.
AACACAGCTGTTCAAGGGTTTCCTACCGAATCCAATTTTACCTGATTATTCTCAATGGGTGCGTGACATTCGCTTGCCATACCAGACGGCGAATAAATATAGTGAAATGGATCTCTTTAATGATCGACTAGTTGTGCTGAAAAAGTCAGATGAATACGGAACAGATTCGGTTTATCGCATCAATGCTTCTGATTTGGAACTGGTAACAAATTGGCCATTTCCCATTGAAATAAATTCCATTAACATCGTGGAGAATTACCTGTCAGTGAATGTTGATGGTGTGATTTACCTTTACAACGATAACCTGCAAGTCCCAGAATCTTATGGAGCGGGAAATTTTAATGCTTGGTTTTCTTCTTCACGAACAGCGAGAAATCAAACCGGACTTTGGTCAGCAGATTTGAAATACGGTTTGGTCGTTTATCCAAATGAATTCGTTTACAGGGCTTATCCGATAGAGGGGTCCAAAAACAACCAGTTTTTTGCAATGGATGCACAAAACGGAAAATTAGCAATCGCCTCGGGACGCATCAATGGCAATTTACCGGGCTTTACTAGAAATGGGGTTCATTTTTATCAAAATGGGAACTGGGACCTCCTAAATGTTAACAACGTATCCCAATGGCCAGAACCTCAAATTTGGGATTTTCTCGATGTAGCCATCAATCCAAAAGACACATCTGAAGTGGCAATGTGTACGTATTCGTACATGCCATTGACCCTGATGAATACTTCAGATACCCTCGTTTTTACGGATACAAATTCACCTATTAAAACATCAAGTATTGGCAATGGATGGAGCCTTGTATCAGATGTCTTATTCGATAAAAGAGGGAATTTATGGTCCTTAAATGGGCAAACTGATCAACCATTGAAGGTACGCGACAAAACGGGAACTTGGTATAGTTTTGATTGTGGAATGAATGCTAAGAACAAATTCACCACCAAGATGATTCAGGATTTTGATGAAATTTTGTGGTTTGCCACCAAAACAGACGGAATTATTGGCTACAATCATAATGGAACCATTTCTGATCCAAGTGATGACAAGTTGATTACCTTAGATGAAGGCGAATTTAGCGGGAATTTACCCTCCATTGCTGTAACAGCTCTTGCAGCAGACTTTGATGGAGAATTATGGATAGGAACAGAAACAGGCTTTGCCATTTTATACAATGCTGCTAATGCATTTGATGCGCAACCAGGCGATTATAACACGCAACAAATCAAAGTCAATTTTGAAGGAAATGGAGAATATGTGTTGGGTAAAACGCACATCACGGATATAGAAGTGGATGGGGGAAATCGAAAGTGGATGGGAACTGCAAATGGTGGAATCATCCTCCTTTCTGCTGATGGATCGGAAATATTAGAGCAGTTCACCACAGATAATTCACCGATTATTTCAAATGTAATTGTTGACCTACAATTGAATCAAGAAACCGGTGAATTGTATATTGTGACAGATAAAGGACTTGTTTCTTACCGCACAAATGCAACCTATGAAGACCCAGAATACGCCAACGTGGTTGTCTTCCCAAATCCTGTGAAACCAAACTATTTTGGACCAGTGACTATACAAGGTATTCGCTATGATTCCGATGTGAAGGTTACTGATGTCGCAGGAAACCTAATTTACCGAACCACTTCAAATGGTGGGACTGCTACTTGGAATGCTCAAAATCTGAACGGTGAAAAGGTTCCAACTGGCGTTTATTTCATCTGGACCGCAACGAATTTCGATGGCAGAGATCGGAAAGTTGGTAAAGTTATGGTGATCCGCTAGTGTCCATTCAAAAACATCCTTATTTTTGATAAAAAACGCTATGAAAAACATTATTTTATTATCCTTTTTTGTTCTGTTGCACCAACAAGTATTCGCTCAAAAAGTCTTTTCCGTTAATTACGCAAATCAAGCCGATGTAAAAGTGTACGTGGTAAAATATGAAAACCAAGCGGATCTCAAAGTATACAAAGTGAAATACGAAAACCAAGCTGGTGAAAATAATGGCAAATGGTTTTTTACTCAATATGAAAATCAAGCGAAAAAATCCATTTTTTTTGTCCCTTACGAGAACCAAGCAGACCTAAAAATTTTCTTTGTCGACTATGAAAATCAAGCTGGATGGAGAAATGCTGCCAAAAAGCAACTTTTGTATTAAATGGAAAATGGTGTCCTGATTCTAGAATGGACAGCCGCTGCATGCGGTGCGGGCTACTTATTACTCGTCGCTAAAAAAAACAAATGGGCCTGGTTATCCGGTGGAATAAGTTCCTTCATGTATATTTTTGTTTTTTATCTATCTGACTTATTCGCTCAGTCCTTCTTGTCCCTAGCATATGTGCTGCTCAGTGTTTTTGCATTTTGGTCTTGGAATCGTGAAGGTGAAATTACCTTGATATCCTGGAAACTTCGAAGCCACCTTTTTGCCATTCAATTCCTTCTTCTAACAGGCGGCTTGATCTGTTGGTCGAATGTAGGATCTTTCCAAGAATTCATCGAAAAAGAAACGTTTGTTTGGGATGTATTCATTGCCATATTTTCATTATTTGCGACAATTCTCGGAGTGTTAAAGGAAAAATCAAATTGGATATATTGGCTATTCATTAACCTAGCGTGTATCGCCTTGTATTTACAAGCACATTTATACGCAACAATGATTCTTTATACCGCCTATTTTCTTTTAGGAATATATGGTTTGCACGAATGGAACAAAAAACCAAGTACACGATGAAAATTGCGTTTACTGGTCCGGAATCTTGCGGCAAATCAACCATGGCTAAGTGGTGCTCTCTCGAATTTAATCTGCCTTTAAGTGAAGAATTTGCTCGGGAATATTTAACAGATAAAGAACATTACGAAAGGCAGGATCTGGATATAATCACGATTGGTCAGTTAGCGGATTGGAAGTTGATGGGAAATCATTTTGTCGCGGATACGGAAATGACGGTAATGAAAATATGGTCTGAGTTCCGTTACCAGCAACTGTCTTCTACGATTCGTGAGGCCTGCGAAACACAAGAGTTTGATCATTATTTTCTTTGTGCACCTGATATTCCATGGGAACCAGATCCCTTGAGGGAAAACCCATTGAATCGGGAGGAATTGTTTTTGCTGTATGAAACGGAATTAGTTCTACATAAACGTCCATTTACCGTGTTGAAAGGAACTTTAGAAGAGAGGCAGAAAGTAGTGAAATTCATACTTCAGGACTTGCTTAATTGCTAACTTTGTCACATGAAACGCATTTTCTTTGTAGGCATCATTTTACTTGTATCTTTTCCAATTGCGTACTATTTCACCAGTGCGAAGACAGAGAAGGCATTACCAATCATCAATCCAATTGACGTAAATGAAGAGATGGTTGATCCTGAATTACTTCGTTTAGGTTTTGGACACCACATTGGTTCTTTTTCTTTCCAAAATCAAGATGCACAGTTAATTTCTACCAAAGACATGAAGGGACACATTGCTGTAGTGGAATATTTTTTCACCACCTGCAAAAGCATTTGTCCGGTGATGAACGAGCAAATGCAACGCGTCAATCAAGCATTCAAATACGAAAACGACTTACGCATTTTTAGCTTTACGGTCGATCCCGCAACAGATGATGTCCCACAAATGAAAAAATACGCAAATAGTCATCAAGCTACTTCGGGGAAATGGCATTTTTTAACGGGTAAAAAAGAAGAACTGTACGCCCTTGCCCGAAAATCCTTTTTTGTACTGAAACCTGCAGAAGCCCAAAACTTGGGAGATGCCGGAAGCGATTTTATTCACACGAATAATTTTGTACTTGTAGATAAACAGCTGAGAATTCGTGGTTACTATGACGGAACTTCCGAAAAGGAAGTAAATCAACTCATTTCTGACATCAAACGCCTGCAAAAAGAGTGATTGAAAGGAATACCGAACACTTTTCTCTATCTTTGCTTGAATTATGAGAAATACACGCGGAACATCGAGAGGAAATCAATCAACGGATAAACGTCCGGCTTCGGCTGGAAGAAAGCCCGTTGCATCCAAACGACCAGCAACAGACAGGAAAGGACCAACGGACAAAAAGAGTCCAACGGATAAAAAAACAGTCACAGATCGTGACAAACGAAAATACATTGACTATAAAATCAAAGTAAAAAAAGGGGATCCATTGCCTTCGTTTAATGAAGACCAAGTTCGATTGAACAAGTATTTGTCCAATGCCGGAATTTGTTCCAGAAGAGAAGCAGATGTCCTTATTCAAACAGGTGTCGTTTCTGTGAACGGGAAAATCGTGACCGAATTAGGGTACAAAATTGCTCCGGAAGATGTCATTCAATACGACGGGGAAACCATCAACGCAGAAACAAAACGCTATGTTTTGTTAAACAAACCAAAGGGATTCATCACCACCATGGATGATCCACGAGGACGAAAAACCGTTATGACTTTGGTCAAAAAAGCGTGTCGTGAACGCATTTATCCAGTTGGACGTCTAGACCGTGAAACAACAGGACTTCTTTTGTTCACAAATGATGGTGACATGGCAAAGAAATTGACTCACCCTCGTTACCAAGCAAAAAAGATTTACCACGTTGAGTTAAATAAATCCGTTACCAAAGAAGACATGGAGCATTTGATGCGTGGTGTCGATTTGGAAGATGGAAAAGCGAAAGTGGATGAGGTTTCTTACATCGAAAATGGAAACTCAACAGAAGTTGGTGTAGAAATCCATTCAGGTAAAAACCGCATTGTTCGCCGATTATTTGAAGCATTGGGCTATGTTGTGGTTAAATTAGACCGTGTTCAATTTGCTGGCTTAACCAAAAAAGACCTTCCACGAGGATTTTATAGACATTTAACAGAACAAGAAGTTTCTTTCTTAAAAATGACAAAATAATGATGCGCTTCGGTGTTTTTATCCTGCTATTTTCATCCTTCATATTCGGTTTCGCTTCATGTGATAACTCCAAAGATTTCGTTTCAAAAAATCCAAATGCAGCGTATTTTTATCCGCTTGATACGATTCCAAAGATTTATTTGTACCGTGATATAACCGGTGGACTTGAAGAGGAATTCCACCGTATCTATGCGCTGAAGGACCAAGCAGGGGAACACTTGATTGTGGAAGTTTATGCCAGCGATGGAAGAATACGAGAGGCATATAACTACAATGTTGATTCCTTGAATTTACAAGACTACATGGTGGTTGATGTCAACCAAGAAAAAGAAAAAACGCTCTTATACAAAGACAAACTCTTTCCAATGAACCTCCATGAAAAAACGTGGTTCGCAGCAAAGTTCAGAGGAGTAGTTGATTCAACCGTATTGTTAAGCGAGGTGAAAAGACAATTCAATAAAAAGAAATCACATCTTGTGATGGAGGATGATGTAGAAACCCTTGTTTTTTCAGATCAATTGAGATTAACGGTATTGAATCCCTTTACACGAAAAGAGAATGCCAAAAGTATCCAGAGGATCAGTTATTTTTCTGAAGGATATGGTCTTGTGGAATGGCATAGCTTAAATAAAAAAGTTCACTACCGGCTTGAACAAGTATTAAGTCAACAAGAATGGATAAAAATGATCACACGATGAAAAAATACCTTCTAATTTGTTTTCTTTTCCTAGGATTTGGATCGATGGCACAACAACCTTCCAAAAACAACAAAAGATCTACGGCAAAGGGCGCCATGTTCTTTTATTGGGGCTATAACAGAAGCGCATATACCAAAAGCAATCTGCGTTTTATTGGTTCTGGCTATGACTTCACTTTAAAGGGCGTTCAAGCGAAAGACCGTCCTTCTGAAGACATTAAAACCTATGTGAGTTTAACTGATTTTACCGTTCCACAATTTAACTTTCGAATCGGATACAACATCAAGAAAAACTGGGCGCTTTCCTTGGGATATGACCACATGAAGTATGTGATGAAAGCCGGACCAACGTATTTTTTAAGTGGAAACATTAATCCAGGCATCGATCCTGTGACCAACTGGTCAGGGACCTATAACAACGAGCCAGTTGTGACGAACTCTAACACGTTTCACTACGAAAACACGAATGGATTAAATTACATCCATGCTGATTTGTCGAATGTCTTTAAAGTGTATCAATCGGATAAAGCGCGCTTTGCCTTAACAACAATCTGGGGCTTCGGTGCCGGACCAATTCTGTCTTTTAATGACTTTACCTTTGCTGGACAAAAAGATGTTGCAACTGTCTCCTTATCTGGATTTGGTGTTTCAGCAAATGCTGGTTTAAGGGCGGAATTCTTCAGAAGAGTTTATATTCAAACAAATCTAGCTGCGGGATTCATCGATCAAGTTCGCGTGAAAACACGACCAAACGACTACGATTCTCATGCAAAACAAGTGTTTCTGTATAGTGAGGGAAATATTGTGATTGGTGCTTTGTTCTACCTGAATCAAGGTGACAAATGTGGTGGATGTCCTAATTGGTAAATCATGAAGTTTTTGATTGTTGGATTAGGTAATCCGGGCAAAGAATACGAAGAAACACGCCACAATATAGGCTTCAAAGTGGTGGATGAAATCGCCAAAGAATTGGGCGCTACTTTTTCACTAGATAAAGCAGCTTTTCGCGCTGAAGCAAAATACAAAGGACGCACGCTGATCCTGATTAAACCAATAACCTTCATGAACCTTTCAGGAAAAGCCGTAAACTATTGGCTGCAAGCTGAAAAGATCGATCTAAAAAATGTATTAGTCATCACCGATGACATTGCCTTGCCTTTTGGTAAACTTCGCATGAAGGGGAAAGGAAGTGATGGCGGACATAACGGATTAAAGGATATTCAAGCGGTTCTGAAAACCGTTGAATATACCCGTTTAAGGTTTGGTGTAGGAAACGATTTCTCCAAAGGCAGACAAGCAGATTATGTCCTTGGTGAATGGTCAAAAGATGAACAACTAGCGCTGCCTGAGCGCATTCAAACGGCAATGGAATTCATCAAAAGCTTCTCATTTGTTGGCTTAGATATGACCATGACAACTTGGAACGGTAGGTAATTCCAATGTTAAGATTTTATTAAGTGATGGATTTTTAGTACATTCGATAAAATCTACTACTACATGACAAAAGGTTTACTAGGCATTTTCTTGTCCTTTTTTTCCATTTCTTATGGACAATATTGCACCTCAAACGTTGGACCAACAAGTACTGCTGACTCCAATGTAGAATTGGTACAAATTGCTGGTTGCTGGCGCTTTCGGAAACATCAATTTTGTTGGCTGTCCCGCGGTTGTTGGTGTCCAGGATTTAACCGCTTTATCCGTTGCCTTAAATGCTGGAAGCACCTATGTTCTCAATGTGAAATTTGGTACTTGCGGTGGAAATTATGCCGGTGTGGGTGAAGCATGGATCGACTTTGACCAAAATGAAAACTTTGATCCCTATGAATCCTTAGGCACTTGGTCAGGGACACCGCCAGTTGCGATTTCTACGTTTACTTTTGTTGTTCCGGCGAATGCGCAAAATGG